>LFRX01000014.1:0-17659 GCA_001512985.1 Acholeplasmatales bacterium DTU056 | reverse complement strand
TATGTGAAAAAGAAAAAACAATTTGAAAACGAATCTAAATTGAATCGCTTCACTTATAATGAAATTTTGCAATATCAAGAAGAAGCTAATATCTTATTCGAAAATAAAGTTAGTCAAGAAATGAATAGTTTAACCAAACAAATTGCTAATGTTAGTGATTATGGTTTAAAAATAATTTTAGACAAAGTTAAAGAATTAGCTTTTTCATGTCAAGATGCTTTAAATGTTAATTCATATCATATTCCAACGAAAAACAGTTTAGGGCGAAATCAATTATTAGATTTTAATGAACTAGAAGGATTATATGATTGTTTTGATCAAGTAATCGAAACTGAAAGAGATTTTTTAGAGTTAGCCGATTATGTTATTGAAAAGTTAGAATATTTACGTACTGGCGAATCGCGATATAGTACTACAAGTTTAGGACCAATTTTTCCATATGTGGCAGTGCATGAATATTATTATAAAAAACGGGATGGATATGACGTTGATGTGTTTACTTTAATCGGTAGTAATACTAATCCGGGTAATATTAAAATTTTATCAGAATTCTCGTACAAGCTTAATGAAAAATACTTAGTACTGCCAAACTTGGCCCGTTCAAGTAATAGTCAAGGAATTTGGATTGAACCAACAGTAATCAATTACCATCGTTTTATTAAATACTTTGAAACATTACCAGACCTTAAAGACCAAGATTAAATATTTGAACAATTAAATAATCCGCAGGACTATTATGACGCTGCGCGCCTAATATATCAAACTGATCCATATATTTATCATGATCTATTTGGTAGTTTAGAAAATGCTATTAAGTTATTACCAATCTTATTTGAAGACTCAAAATCAGTGTTTTATAAAAATAATTATTTCATTGTTAAAAAAGATGATAAAGTGGTAGGTGTTGGCGGATATTTTTCTAAAGCAATTCGTTGGGATCGTGATCATTTTTATCGTGTTTGCTTAGAAAACCAAATTCCGATTCCTGAATCATTTGGGGCGGTTAATGAATATCTAAATAAAACATTTAATCTATACGAAGACTCACGCAACTTGTGTAACATTTCGGTTGATCAAAATTTTCATCGAAAAGGTGTTGCATCTTTTATGTTAAAAAAATTCATTGAAATGTCTGGACAAGAAGATATTCATTTAACAGTCTTAGCAGATAATATTCCAGCCATCCGTCTATATGAAAAACATGGTTTTAAGAAGACTTATGAATTTTTAGATTATGGCGGATATAAAAATGATCCGGTTATGTGTTTAGAAATGAGATTAATAAAAAACTAAAAAAATAGTCCTAAGAAAATTCTTAGGACTTTTTTTATTCTTCCAAAGATTGCTTTATGGAAATTTTTGGGGTATAATATTGTCGAATTATATTATGGATAGGAGATTAGAAAATACGAAGATTTTGGTAAATTGTTAAAAATCCTAAGTTTTTATATAAATTATGGGAAAGATTGCTTAAGTAATTATCATCCATTAAATATCGAAATAATTAATAATATTTGTAGTTATTGTTATTTAAACCATATCAAATTGAAATTTCCATAAAGTTATGATACAATATTTACAAGTTGTACAAATAGGGGGAAATCTAATGGTTATAGTATTTGTTGTTGACAACTTGAAGAATTTAAGTAATGGTACAAGTATTACAGCCTATCGTTTTGCAAATAAATTACGTGAGCAAGGGCATGAAGTAAGAATTATAACTGACGAATTAACTGGAGAAAATATTTACACCTTAAAAACCCGCAATATTCCAATCGTTAGTAAAGTCGCTAAAAGACAAAATGTGACTTTTGCTAAGCCGGATAAAAAAATAATCAAAGAAGCATTAACTGGTGCAGACATTGTTCACTTTTTCGTTCCTTGGAAAACATCCCGCATTACATATAAAATTGCTAAAAAAATGGGAATTCCAATGACATGTGCTTTCCACGTTCCCCCAGCAAGCATTGTCTATGGGGCTGGACTTCGTTTTATCGAAAAACCGCTTTTATGGTATATTTTCCGAAGATTTCGTCGTTTTTATAAGAAAATAAAACATATTCATTGCCCGTCGAATTATATTGCTTCTGAATTAATTAGATATCGCTATCCAAATCAATTGCATGTTATTTCAAATGGTGTTGATGAAGATTTCCAATATACCAAAAAAGAAACTACTTCCAATAAATATCAGTTGATGATGATTGGAAGATATGCTCCGGAAAAAAAGCAAGAAGTAATTATTAAGGCGATTGCAAAAAGTAAGTATAGAGATCAAATTCATTTAACATTAGCAGGCATTGGTCCAAATATACATCGTTTACAAACACTAGCTAATAAATTAGGTGTAGATGTTACTTTTGATTTTTATTCAAAAGATGAATTAAAACAAAAACTATTGGAACAAGATTTATATATTCACTCCTCAGAAATTGAAACTGAGGGAATATCATGTCTTGAAGCGATTGCGTGCGGAAGAGTACCGATTATTGCGGATTCTAAGCAAAGTGCGGCTAATCAATTTGCGTTAGATGAACGAAGTTTATTTAAAGCCGGCAATGAAAATGATTTATGTGAGAAAATTGAATATTGGATTGAGCATCCTCATGAACGTCTTAAAATGGAAGAAATTTATGCATCATCAAGCGAAAAATATAGTTTAGATAAATCAGTAGAACGCTTTGTTGAAATGATTAAGATTGCGATTAATGATTATAAAATTGAAAAATTAGCTCAAAGTAAAGAAGTTCAAAAAATTCGGCGTCGCATTCGTAAAAGCACTCTAGTTAAAACATTAAATATTGCCTTTTACTATTTAGTGTTACCATTATTAGCAGTATATAATAAGGTATATTTAAAAGTTACTGTTAAAAACCGTCATAACTTAAAGCAAGTAAAAACTGGAGCAGTAATAATTTCAAACCATGTTCATATGTTAGATTCGGTAATGCTTGGTTTGGCTGCTTTTCCAAAACGAATTGTTTTTACTAGTCAACAACAAAACTTTAAAATGCCGGTAGTTGGTTATTTAGTTAAGGCATTAGGGGCTGTACCAACTCCGATTAAATTAACCGAGAATAAAATTTTCTTTCATGAATTATCTCATCAAGCTCGCAATGGACGATTTATTGGGTTTTATCCAGAAGGTGAATTAATTGATGGGGATCGTACAATTCGGGAATTTAAACGAGGAGCGTTTAAATTAGCAGTTGATTCCTCAGTCCCAATTATTCCTGTCCGAATTAATTTTTATGATCAACCAAAGCGGAAAAAACAAAAAATAGTTGTCAATGTAGGTAAACCATTGTTCCCAGACTTTTCTTTAAGTCCAAGAGAAGCTTTAGATAAATTGAAAGAAGAAACGGAAAAAGTAATGGAAAAATTAGCATAAAAAAAGGCCTTTATTAAGGCCTTTTTTTAATGATATTTGTTTTTTTAAGTAATTTCATAAACATATCAATGGTTGGACCGTATAAAAAGACGGTCATAATTGAGCCAATTCCAAATACTCCGCCAAGAAGAGCCCCAGTTGTAAAGTAGATTGCATCAAAAATGATTTTTATAATTCCAAAGCGAACTTTGGTTTCATTTGAAATTGTTACAATGATTCCTTCAAATGGAGATAATCCTAAATCTGCATACATATATAATGCTAGTCCTAATCCTCCAATAACTATTCCAATTAAAACAATCAATATTTGTAAGATTAGAGTATTTGGAGTTTTAAAAATATTGGCGTCTTTTATAATTTGAATAGTTGGACCAAGTAGAAAAATAATTGCTAGGGAACCAAGACCTAAGGTTTTTTTATTTATAAAAAAGATGATAAATAATGCAATTATATTACTAATCATAATTGCCAATCCAACTTTAGTTTTTAATACAACTGATATCCCTTGATTAAAAACCATCAGTGAGTCACTGCCAATATTAGCAGTTAGGAATAATGCTCCACCAATTGATAATAAAAGCACTCCAAGGAGTAATACAATGACATTTCGATAATATTTCTTAATTAGCTCCATATTGATTACCTCATCTTTTCTAATTATATCATAAACGATCTTGAATGTCTTACTATTTATTATAAAAAGTTTCAATATAACATATAAATGTTAATGAGTATATATTTATTGTTGGTATAAAATAATAAAAAATAAATAAAAAGCCAATCTTTTTTACTTTTTTAGAATTTTGTGATATAATATATAATGTTAAGAGACACTGCATATCCCTAATTTTAAAAAAAGTCTTAAGCATAAAAGGTGTTTGTTAACTATCATTGTGGTATAATAAATTATGCCAAATGATAAATATTATTGAAAACGGAGGTAAAATTATGAAAAAATTAATTGATCTATTAAACAAACAAGTTGCAAACTTTGGTGTTCTTTACACAAAATTCCACAATTTCCATTGGTTCGTTTATGGTAAACATTTCGTTCGTTATCATGAATTTTTTGAAAAATTATATGATGAAGCAGCTGAAAATTTAGATGCGGTTGCGGAAAGAGTTTTGATGTTAGGTGGCAAACCTCTTGCTAGTTTAAAAGAATTCTTAGAAAATACTAGCATTGTAGAAGCAACAAAACAATTTACAGTCGATGAAATGCTTAAAGAAACTTTAAGTGATTTCCAAAAAATTAATTCTGAAATCCAAGAAACTATTCAAGTTGGTCAAGAATTAGGCGATGAAGTAACAGTTGACTTGTTAATTGGTATCGCTAAAGACCTTCAAAAACATATTTGGTTTATTGAGTCAATGTTAAAATAAATTAATTTAATATTTTCCCACTAGCATATGCTAGTGGGTTTTTATTCTNNTGATTTATAAAAAATATTGCCTGTAGAGGTGCTAATTTTAGACAACTTTTTTTCTAAATTGTGATATAATAATATTACTTTTTACAAATTAATCGTAGTAAAGGGGAATTATTTGTGAATTTATTAGATGTATATGTCGTCGTATTATTTATTATCGGACTTATCTATTTAATATTCTTTTTTTATGCAATGATTGCCAGAGATAATGCTTTAGCGAAATTATTTGCTTTGCATTCAATTTTTGCTTCGGTATATATTTTTGGGGTTATTTTGCAAATGCGAGCTGAAAGTCTAGAACAAATTACGCTTTATCAAAAGGTTAAATATTTTGGTTCCCCTTTTATTCCGTTAACTTTGTTTTTGTTAAGTTATCGCATATATACTCGTGAATATCCTCGACCTTTAATATTTATATGTGTTTTAATAGTCCCGATTTTAGTTTTTCTATTAAATATGACAAATGAATATCATCATTTATATTATAAATCAGTTTCTAGTTATTCATATCAAGGATATCTAATTACCGAACGAAAAATGGGATTACTTTATCCAATTGGTGTTATATACAATTTAGTTATGGTTGTGTACAGTTTAATGGTATATTATCGTTTATTCTTTAAAGGATCAAAATATTTTAAAAATGCATATTTGACATTAACAATTGGTTTAATATGTCTAACTATTTCATCGACTTTATATTTTCTTGATGTTACACCGCATTCTATTGATACAATGCCTATTGGATTTTTAGTTTTGGCGATTGCTTATGCTATTATTATTTTTAAGTTTAATTTATTTGCTAGTCAAGATATTTATCATAAAGTAGTATTTGATAATTTATATGAAGGAATTATGATTATTGATGAACATGGTTATCTAATAGACTTTAACCCCGCAGCAAAAAACTTTCTTCCTTGGTTATCTAAAGAACATATAGGTCAAAATATTAGTGATTTTGAATATGGAAAATTTATCTTTGAAAGCGAAAATCGCAGTTTTTCTTTATCATTAAACATCAATAATAAAACCATTTATACTGATTTTAATGTAACAGAAATTAAACGCAAAAATAAAGTTGTTGGGTATGTGTATTTATTTGTTGATAATACGGAACGATATTTGACTATGCAAAAATTACGGTATTATGCCCGTCATGATACTTTAACTGAAGTTTATAATAAGAGTGTAATTATTGAAGAAGCGACTGAATTATTAAATAAAGCGAAAAATAATAATTCAAGTGCGGCAGTTGTTTTTATCGATGTTGATAACTTCAAAAAAATTAATGATTCATATGGACATTTAGCGGGGGACTATATTTTAAAAGAAGTTGCTAAGGAATTTTTAATGATATTAGATTATACTGGCGCATATGGTCGCTTTGGCGGTGATGAGTTTTTAATCGTTTTAACCGAACTTCCTTTAAAGAAAGTTTTATCGATTATTCGCACTTTACGAGAAAACATTATCAATAAAGAATATTCTATTGACAATAATAAAATTAATGTTACACTAAGTATTGGAATTGCCTATGTTGATTATCAAATCGTCAAAGAAGATGTTTCTTTGAGCGACTTAATTAGGCAAGCTGATAGGGCATTATATCGATCAAAAAACACCGGAAAAAATGCTATTAAAATTTATTCACAATACTCATTATAATTCGGAGGATTAATCAATGAGGTTTTCTGGAACTAGTGCGAGAGGAATTCGGGGGCCAATTATTAAACGCGGGGATGATTTAACTAGTATTATTATTGACAGTCTAACTAATGTTACAAGATATGAAGATGTAATGTTAAATGATGGCGATATTGTTTGCATTACTGAATCGGTTGTGGCTATTTCACAAGGGAATTTTGCGGCGTTAGATGATATTGTTCAAGACTTAAATACAAAGTTTGTTAATGATACAATTGGAGTCTTATTTCCAGTTTTAAGCCGTAATCGCTTTGCTTTAATTTTAAAGGCTATTGTGAAAACAAATAAAAAGGTAATTTTACAATTATCATATCCAGCTGACGAAGTGGGAAATAAATTATTTTTAGAAGAGGAATTATATAAAAAAAGAATTAACCCTTATCAAGATGAATTTATGTTAGAAGAGTTTCGAAAACTTTTCCCAACAACTATTCATCAGTTTACAAATATTGATTATATTGATTATTATCAAGATATTATTGGACCAAATGGTCAAATTATTCTTTCAAATAATCCAAATGCAATTTTAAAATATACCAAAGATATTTTAGTAGCCAGTGTTCATAATCGTGTTCAAGTTAAAAACGAATTATTGAATAATGGTGGAAATATTATTTTAGGGTTAGATGATATTTTAACTCGTCCAGTTAATAATTCGGGATATAATGAACAATATGGATTACTTGGATCTAATGCATTAGGAGAAAATACTTTAAAATTATTTCCACGTGATGGATTTAGTTTTGTGCAAGAAGTGCAAACCAAAATCAAAGAAGTCTTCGGAAAACACTTAGAAGTAATGATTTATGGTGATGGAGCGTTTAAAGACCCACGTGGCGGGATTTGGGAATTATGTGATCCGGTTGTTTCCCCTGGATATACTAGCGGATTAGTTGGAACTCCTCACGAACTAAAACTAAAATACTTAGCCAATGAAAAGTTTAGTTTGTTAGATAGAGACCAATCCCAACAAGAAATCAAAAAATTAATCAAAGAGAAAAATCAACCCCATGATGCTTCTCTTGGAACAACTCCAAGACAAATTGTTGATTTGCTTGGGAGTTTAGCTGATTTAGTTAGTGGTTCGGGAGATAAAGGAACACCATTTGTATTAATTCAAAATTATTTTACTAATTATGCCACTGAATAATAATAGTTAACGGTAGATTTGTCTACCGTTTTTTTGTTTTTTTTAAATCTTTTGTAAAAATTAAACTAATGGTTTATTGCTAAAAATGGCGAAAAATGGTATAATCGATATGAAAGTATGTGGAGGAGGTAGGTAGTGAGTATTTTATTTAGTTGTATTGGAGGAACAGATCCGGTAAGTAATTATCGTGATGGTGGAGTTTTGCATATTTTGCGAAACTATCGGGATATTACTAAAGTATATCTTTATATGTCTAAAGAAATGTGGGATAATCAACAAAAGCATCAAATATATAGTTTCGCTTTAGATGATTATTCCAATCGAAATAGTCATCTTTTTTCATATGAGTTTATCGAAAGTGATATAGTTGATGCGGATGATTATGATAAGTTTTATGAAAGTTTTAAAGATTATATTTTAAAAATTAGAAAAATGACTGATGAAACAATTTATGTTAATTTAAGCTCCGGCACTCCAGCAATGAAAATGACATTATTAGTCTTAGCAACCGAATTTGCTCATTTAAATGTTAAAGCGATTCAAGTTCGTGATCCATCATATCAAGAAAACAAAAAGAAATTTGAGATTGATGTTGAAAAAGTGAGGGATCAAATTGAAAACAATTTAGACAATATAGAGAATGTAAGGCGCTGTGGTGAACCAGAATTGTTAGTAGCATTTAAAACTAAGGCCAGAAATCAAATTAAGGGGCTAATTGAAAGTTATAATTATGAAGGTGCTTTAAAAGTCTTTAAGGAATTATATCAAGATGAAAACTTAAATCTTTTAATAAAACACTTAGATAAGCGTCAAAAATTACAAGAAGAAAATAAAGAAAACATTAAAAAACTAGAAAAGCATTTTAATGTTAAATTGTATCCGATTAAAGATAAAAAAGTTTCGAAATTAGTAGAGTATTATTATTTATTAGAGAATCTAGTAGAAGCAAATAAAGTTAGCGAATTTTTATTAAGATTACATCCATTTATTAAAGAACTGCAATTAGAATATTTAGCTCGAAAATGTCAATTAGTATTAACAGATTATATTAAAAAGTATGGCCATCAAGAAAGGTTAGAAAAAGAGCGATTAATTAAAGACTATCCTAATGTCTATAATGTTCTAACAAATGTATTTCAAAATTACGATCATAAAAGAGGATTATCTATTAAGGCCTTAAATGATGTAATTATGTCTTATTATGACCAAGGTCAAGTTAGTCTTGAAGACCAACAACTTTTAGAAAAATTATGTAACATTAATACTAAATATCGCAATAAAACTGCTCATGAATTATATTCGATAACTGCAGATAAATTACGAAATGATCCAGATGTCAGTTTAACTCCCAAAAGATTGTTAAAAGAAATTTGGGATTTAATGATTCGAACTTTTGGCAGTTATTTAAGTGAACAGCCTTCCATGTATAAAAAATTAAATGAAATATTATTGAAAAATTTGTGAGGTAGATTGTAATGAATCAAAAACGCGAAAGACATTTTTATACTTTAGCGGCATTACTACATGATATTGGTAAGTTTTATCAACGGACAGGGGCCAAAATTCAAAATAAAGATAACGAACAATTTACTAAGAATAACGGCTATTGGCATGCCGCATTTACCGCTGAATTTATTGATGAATATCTTGATCAAAAATTTATTGCATTACGAACCGCAAGTGCAGATCATCATGTTGCGGTTGATGGAATTGTTAAGAATGCCGATTTTTATGCTTCAGGACATGATCGACGTTCCGAAGAATCATATCAACAAGAAGAAACTAGTAGTAACTACATAACTGATCGAATGTATTCTATTTTTTATGTTTTATTCGATATTAAAAATAACGAACCTTCATATATTAACCTATCTTCACAAAGTAATTACTTTCCAAGTATTCAAAAAGAGTTTGCAAATTTAGACATTAATAGTGCTAAAGAAAAAAGTAAAGCGTTGTATAAAAAACTATTTGATGAAATGACTACTAAAATTAAAAACATCAAGGCTAGTTCTTATCAAGAACTACATCATTATTTATATCCAATTATCAAAGAATATACAACTACGATTCCATCATCGACTTATAATGTAGATGTGCCGACGGTAAGTTTATTTGATCATTTAAAACTTACTGCTGCTATTACTAACTGTTTGAATAATGAGAATTTAAGCAAAGAAAAAGAGTTTTTGATTGTAGAATATGATTTGTCAGGGATTCAATCATTTATTTATCAAATTACTGAAGGTAATAATACTAAACCATATGTGGCACGCTCGTTACGTACTCGTTCATTTTATCTAAATGTTTTATGTGATTTTATTGCATATAAAATTGCCCATGCCTTTAATGTTACTTATGAAAATATCTTATATACATCAGGTGGTCGTGGACAAGTATTAGTTCCAAACTTAATTAATAGTAGTCAAATATTACAAGATTTAGTTGATGAAATTACCAAAGAAATATTTAAAGTACATCATACTCAAATATCATTTAGTTTTGCTTCAGCGGAAATTAATTCAGAAGAATTAATGAATGCTAAGTTTAAAGAGTTAATTTACGGTGATAGCCGCAAAATGCTGACTAATAAAGCTCAAAAATTCTTGCCGATTATTACAAAATCACCAGAATTATTTAATCATACCCCACTTAAAAAGTCTTGTACTTTATGCGAAAAACATGAAGCACCAAAAGGTGATTTTTGCGAGTTTTGTAATCAGTTATTAAAATTAAATGATGTGTTAACCGATGATGATAAAGAAGTGGTGGTTGTAGAATTTGATTATGAGAATAGAGCAAATGATGGAATAGTGACATTTAAGTTTGGTTCGTTAGGACAAATTATCTTTCATCATCAAATAAGTGAAAAATCATTTAGATCAAACTCATATTATTTAACAATCAATAAACCGATTATTGGTGAAGTAAAATACTATGCCAAAGGTAATACTGGAGGAAAATCTTTTGAACAAATTGCAAGTAAATCACAAGGTGATCCAAAACTAGCTGTTTTAAAAATGGACGTCGATAATCTTGGGTGGATATTTACAAAAGGATTTGAAGAAGATACAACGACGATTTCGAAAGTTTTAACGTTATCACGAAATATGGATTTCTTCTTTACTAAAATTATTCGTGATATTACCAACTTAGATAAATTTAAAGGTTCAGTCTATATTATCTATTCTGGCGGCGATGACTTAGCTATTGTTTTACCAGCCTCAATGGTGTTAGAGTTTGTATATGAAGTAAACCAAAGATTTAGTGAATATACCAACAATAATAGTATTCATCTATCGGCTGGTATTGAAGTTTTCCATCCAAAATCACCAGTAAGATTTGCTATATTAAGAGCTAATGAAGAATTGGATAATGCTAAACGACGAGAAGGTAAGAATGCCATTGGTTTCTTAGATGAAGTAATTCCAAACAGTAAACTAAAAGACTGCTTAAATGAAGTAGATTATTTCATTAAGGCTCTTAAAAATAAACAAATTTCCCGCTCTGCATTATACAACATCTATCAAGCAATTATGGTTAGCTTAGAACATCATGATTCCGAAACAGCTTATCAACGATATATACCTAACATTGCCTACAGTATTGCCAGAAACATTGAGAATAAAGAATTATTTAATAAATTAAAAACAGATTTAATCCGTTCTAATATTACTATTGATGATTTACAATTCTATAAAATTGTTTATGCCTATGTTTTAATGAGTACAAGGGGAGGAGAAAATAATGAATAAATATTATTCAACACAAAAAAATAAACAAAGTCCGATTGATAATATTATTAGTGTTATTAATAATGCTAAAAATTTAAGTAAAGTATTAACTGTAAAAGCTATTAGTTTACCGGGTGCATATGCACATACTGTTGCCAAAAATCTTCGTAATACAAAAAATAATCAAATTAGAAAGTTTTTTGAAATAGTAAAAAAAGCTGAAACTGAAGCTGTAAACGATAATCTAACCAATGCCAAAAACATTTTATTTAGTCTCGTTCCGCAAGTCGCCTATTCTGTAGGTCGTGAGCTATGCGATAAAAAGTTATATGAATTAATTGCTTCATGTATTAAAGATGAAAAACTTCAAAATAAAGAAGATGTAGAAATGTTTGCAAAATTTTTTGAAGCAATTGTTGCCTATGGAAAATTTGAAAATACATTGAAAAATTAAAATAAGGGGGAAAGCAAAATGAAAATCAATAAACGTGTAAAAATAACTTATCGATTAAAAGTTAAAACTGGTCTTCACATTGGTGGATCAAAAGGTGTTTATGGTATTGGTGGTCTAGATAGTCCAGTTATTAAAAATCCAGTTACAAATGAACCAATTATTCCAGGTAGTTCTATAAAAGGAAAAGTACGAATGTTATTAGAAGTCGTTCATCCGGAAGATCAAAATAAATTTAATAAAATGTTTGGTTATCGTCAAGGCGAACAAAATAATCCACTATCAAGAGTAATTTTTCGCGATTTAGAATTAACAAAAGAATCAAAAGAAGAATTATCCAAAGCCTTAGATGGGGAATATACCGAAATTAAAGCGGAAAATACGATTGATAGAGCCCGTGGTACCGCTAAATCTCCTCGATTTATCGAAAGGGTTCCGGCTGGTGCAGTATTTGAAGGAGAATATATTGTTCAATATTTAGATACTGATCAGGATAATGACTTTGAAGAATTAGTTAAAAAAGGATTTAAATTATTGGAAAATAACTATTTAGGCGGTAGTGGAAGCCGTGGATATGGAAAAGTAGAGTTTGAAATTATCAATCAAGAAGAACTATAAGGTGATTTAAATGAAACTACTGGCCTTTAAATTTAAGCCTTTGGGACGTCTTACTAAAATTCCTGATTCCCAAAGTGTTTTTGGAATGTTATGTTATGCTATTTTAGAAAAATTTGGTGAAGAAAAACTTTCGCAAATCCTGAATAGATTTGCAAATAATAATCCAGATTTTATAGTATCTTCATTTTTTCTTCATAATTTATTTCCATATCCGATGGAAATAACAATGCCTTATCAACCAAATTTAACTCCGGAACACACAATAAAATTAAAAGAATTAAAAAAGGTTCGATACATTTCAAAAGATATTTTTAAAGCCTATTTGCAAGATAAAAATGAGTTTATTAATACTTATTCTGAAAAAGTTTTTATAGGGGAATATGTTATAGTTCAAAAAGAGTATTTAGTTACTAAAGAAGAACAAAGTCAATTTAGTGAACAATTATTAAAAAAGGAAATACAGATTCGGAACTTAGTTGGGGAAACCAAAGAAGATAAACAATTATTTTATAACGAATTGATTTATTGTCGGGATGGAGTATATTTTGATTTATATGTTCTAGTCTTAAATCAAGATATCAAAGAAGATATCATTGAACTTATCTCCTCCTTACAATATGTATCAATTGGTGGCGGTAAGTCCATTGGTTACAATATGTTTAGTTGTGTTGAATTTGAAGAAATAGAGTTCGTTAATAATAATCAAACTAAAACACTATTGTCTATTGCTAGTCTAGATCAAGACATTCAATATGACGAATCGGCATATCGCATTGAGACTTTGCATAATAAAATCAACAATGCCATTCATCAAGTTTATAAGAATACTCAAACGGTACTACTTGAAGGAAGCAGCATAGTTACTAACAAACCATTCATGGGTTCGATACTCAAAGAAGAAATTGATGACCAAGTTCGTTATAGTAACTATCTTGGCTTACTGGTATAAGGAGGGGAATATGGGTAGAATAACTGTTTTATCACCGCTTCATATTGGTTCAGGTGAAGAATACTTTACAATTACCCTACATAATAATAAACGTTATCCATTAGAGGTAATGCTTGATACTGTCGAAAACAAAGTTGATTTACTCGACTTAACAAGTTTAAATAAATTAACTAACAAATCGATTGTCTCTCAAATGCCGAAAGATGAATTCTTCCGGATGTTTAAAATAAATGCTACCAAAGTAAATGAATCAAAAGCATTATATCCTGTAAATCCAATGCATTCAATAAAAGCCGGCAATGTTTATGAATGTGTCAAAACCTTCAATAAACTATATATCCCGGGTTCAAGTTTAAAGGGATATATAATTAGTATGATGTGGTATAGTATTTTAAAAGACAATCCGGATATTAGGAAATACATTTTTGACAATTTAAATTCATGGAATTCTATAAACAATCGTATTAGTGCTCTTCAAAATATGCTAATTGTTCGTGATATTATATTTGATAGTAATATTCCATCATTATTTGAAGCCAAATCTTTTGGTAAATCTAGTCCAAGATATCCTAACGGGGTAGATATTCCAATTGGAATTTTAGAATGTATTACACCTAATACGCCATTAAAAGAAGAAAATATTGAAATTATTGTAAATATTACAAATTCTAGTATTCAAATAGCCAATCAAATTAAAAACACTTGCATTCAATCTCTAAAAGTTCTCAAAAAAAAGGGTAAAATTTCTGAAGATCAAATGNNAAATTTTTGATCATTTAAAAGATATCAAATTATGGTTTCCAACTGTTAATAATGAAGTTGTTAAGGAAAACATAAATCGTGAGATTGAATTTTTAAAGAAAATTAACAATAATAAATTTGTTAAAGATGATATTATTTATTTTTATGAAGAATTATTAAATAAAATTAAAGATGGAAAAATAATAATTCGTTTAGGTAAACATACGAACTATTATTATAAATCAATTGGACCAGTTTTTGGTGAAGATTTTACCAAGAAATACAAGGATTTATTTACCCCAACTACTGGTAAAAATCAAAAAAAGAAAACTGATCCTTCCATCGGAACAATTAATGTTTTAAAGTCCCAGACTGAACGATTTGATTCAGTTCTTGGGTTTATTGAGATTGAGTTATAATGATTAAAAAAATCATATATGAAATTCGTTTTCCCTTTGGTGGATACTTTAATAAACCTGTACAATATCTATTTATTAAAGATATCTACCAAAGGGTAAAAGAACAAACATGTTTAAACGAAGATAAAAAATGCATTAATTGTTCTAAAAAGGATCAGTGTATTTATTACTATATTTCTGGAGAAAACTTTAATAATCCAGCCGGATTAGTGATTAATAAAAGTTTTTATGAGAATAAAACTTTTAAACCAAATGAGCGAATCAATTTAATTTTTTACTTGATTGGTAAATGTCAAATTTATCAAAACTTTATTTTTGAATATATGGAAAATACAATGCAAATATATGGTAAGTATTTTCAAAAAATAAAGTTACTAGATAGGAAAGATGAAGAATTTGATACTTATACAGGAGAGATTCGATGCATTACTCCGATAAAAGACTACGAAGATGTAATAACAACAATCAAATATTATAATGAAAAGTATCAAACGAATTTTGATACCCAAATAGACATTCACCAAAAACGAATTCGGAAAGTATATGATGAAACAATTTATGCAATCAATAATCGTCGTTTTAAATTGTTTGGTAATACTGGTATATTTGAAGTAAGAAATTATCCCAAAATTTTATTTGATATAGGTGTTGGCAGGGAAAATGTTATCGGTGGAGGAAGATTTAAGTGCGATTAAGAATTAGATTAAAATTGGCGGGGAAACGAATTCCAGTAAATTATCGTTCATTAATCCAAGGTTTTATCTATCAAGCTATTGGAAATAATGAGTATTCTCAGAGTCTTCATAATGTAGGACAAAGATTAGAAAATCGTCCATTTAAATTATTTGTCTTTAGTGAAATCTTTGGGGATACCCAATATGATTCAAGAAATCATACGATACTTTTTCTAAGTAATGCAAATTTTGAAATATCATCCTTTGATGATGAATTATTATATCGATTAGCTAACTTTTTAGAACAAAATGATTTTATAGTTTTAGGAAAAGAAGTTATTCCTTTACTTGGTTATGAAATAATAGATGATTTTATTAAACAAGAAGAAGTACTAACCTTTAAAACAATTTCGCCAGTTATAATAAATAAAACCGAAAATAAAAGACCAATTTATCTTTATCCGTCAACGCTTGAATATCATGAAATGTTAATAAATAATATTTTAAAAAAACACTTTTTATGTTTTGACACCCCAGCAAATGATTTTGAGATAATAGAAATTGCTAATATTAAAGAAAAAAAAGTGTATTTTCGTAATATCTTTTATATAAGTTATAATTATGAAATAACCTTTAAAAATTTAACACAAGAATTAATCCAACTAATTATGAGAACAGGGATAGGCTCAAAAAATTCAATGGGATTTGGGATGTTAAGATATGAGAAAGGCAATATATCTTTATAAGAGTGGTTCGTTAATTAGGAGTAGTAATAATTTAATCTTTAAAACTAATGAAGAGAAAATATATTTACCTATATTTCAAATTGATACAATTAATGTTTTTAATCATATTAATTTAAATAAAAATACAATTATACTATTAAATAACTATGATATTTTAGTAAATTTCTTTGATTATAATGGTAATTATAAAGGGACATACTATCCATATTATCCGATTAAAGGAGAATACTTAAAGAAACAAGTTTTATTTTTAAATGATAATAATCAAAAAATAAATTTAGCCAAAAAAATAATCCAGGCTTCAATGATAAATATGATGGCTTTAGTTAAGTATTATCATAAAAAGAATTTATTTTTTACGAGTGAATTAAATAAAATGAAGAGGATGTTAAGTGAGTTTAATCGGATTGATATAAATAATACTACTATTGATAATTTAATGATTCATGAAGCAAAATTTAAACAATTATATTATTCTTGTTTTACAAAGATAACTAAAAATAAAGATTTTTCTTTTATAGAAAGAAGTACTAGACCACCCAAAGATCCAATAAATGCAATTATGAGTTATGGATATTCGTTGCTTTATACACTAATAGCTAATGCATTATTTAGATCAAGATTACATATATCCTTACCTATCATACACAGTAATATTCGGAGAGAAGAAGGATTACAGTATGATATTGCGGATATATTTAAGCCGGTGGTAGTTGATAGATTGATTTTTAGATTAATTAATAAAAATCAAATTAGTATTAATCACTTTGACAAAACAGATAAAGGAGTATATTTAAATAAGGAAGGTGCACAAATATTTATTGAAGAATTTGAAGGACTTCTAAAAAATACTATTAGTCTCAGTTCATCTAAAAGAAAACTATCTTATCGCAGTATTATCTCCGCCGAAATTCATAAAATATCAAACCATATTTTTTTAAATAAAGAATACAATAGTTTCAAAATGAAGTGGTAGTATGTATATTATAGTTTCATATGATGTTAAAGCCATTAGATGTGACAAAATTAACAAAATACTAAGACGTTATTTATTTCAAATACATAATTCAGTTTTTGAAGGATCAATAACAGAAAAGCAATATAAAGACTTACAAGTAAAAATATTAAATGTTATCGAACCAAATGAAGACAAAATAATTTTTTATAGGTTACAAAGTGATAAATACTTAAGAAAAGATTATATTGGCACACATTTAAAAGAACAAATCTTTTATTAAATTTCGACTATCATTAAAATAATAAAGAATATTTTTATTAAGACAGTTGAATAAAATGATGATAGTCGAAATTTAAAATATAATTCACATTATGAAATTACCTTTTTAAGTCTTATAATACTAAAATATTAATTTTAAATTGAAAAAACATACCAAATTAATTAAAATTATATAAAAAATGCCTCAAAATATGAGGTGTTAATTTATCCTTTATAGGAATTGACGCACACTATTTCTAACTCGGAATGCTCTGTGCCGCATCGTACTGTGTTAATTTATCCTTTATAGGAATTGACGCTATTAGAGTGGAGAGATAGGTTGGAGGAATTAATATGTGTTAATTTATCCTTTATAGGAATTGACGCACATCTTCACATAAGATGAATCTGCCAGGTTCGACTTCAGTGTTAATTT
>LFRX01000004.1:4357-7868 GCA_001512985.1 Acholeplasmatales bacterium DTU056 | reverse complement strand
TTTGAACCGGGCTTACAACCATTCTATGATGAAAATAATTTAAATACCTTACTAGATTCATATGTTATTTCAGATACAATGATTAAACATATTCGTGAATCACAAGTCGCTCAAGGCGGAATCTTAGTAGTAAACTTTGGTGAAAATGATGATCGCTGGTTTGATAAATACGTAGATGGCATTCGTGTTCAAGACGGTGAATTACGTAAGTTCATTAAAGCTATTGAAGTGATCTTACCAAGCGGCGATATTGAAAATGCTGATTTCAGTGTAGAATTGATGTATAATAAATCTGATCAAGAAATTGAGACATTATTTGCATCACAAATTATTACTGATTCAGTAATTCAAGAGATTGATGCTAATAATCCTGGAACAATTAATACTACACGTATTAGAACTCCTGGTGAATTACCACGAATAATTAAAGGATTTAGAGTTTTAATTCCAGGCGGTGACATTGAAAATATCGACTTTGATATTGACTATATTATGTCATTATCTCATGATGATTTAGATACAATCATATCATCACGAGTATTAGAAGATTCAATAATTGATGCCGTTGAACCAATGTTTGAATCAGGTGGAATAGTTCATTTATACTTCAAAACTCCATCAGAAATAGGTTCTCAATGGCAACGAATCTACAATTCAGATGGTTCGTTACAAAAAGAAGGTGAATTACTTCTATTCATCGAAGCGATTCAAATGATGGAAGATGCTGGAATGAGATATGACCAAATTGGTATTGACGGTGTTGTCAATAGTGACTCTGAAAAACTAGCAGATGCGATTTTACATTCACCATTAATTCATGCATCAATTTCTAAGATGTTTAACCAAATTTTAGTTGATGCTGAGTTACATGATAAACCATTATCACCATATCCAATTGATGATCGTGAATATACTCGTGCTGAATTAATCGATATTATTAATGTCATTAAATCTATTGCTTCAATATTTGGATAATATTATAGAGAAATATTAAGTGAGGTGATGTTATGAAATTAATTATTGCAATAGTTTCAAATGATGACAGTTCAACAGTTATGAAAGAATTAATTAAGGAAAAATTTTTTGTAACTAAACTTGCATCAACTGGTGGATTTTTAAGAACTGGGAATACGACATTAATGATTGGTGCTAAAGATGAAGATGTTGATCAAATAATCAAAATTATTTCTACATACTCAAAAACTCGTAAAGAACTTATACCAAACTCTATCATAAGTGAATTTGGCTTAGTATCTTCTGTACCAATCGAAGTTAATGTCGGAGGAGCAACATTATTCGTTTTAGATGTTGAGAAATTCATTAAACTTTAATTAACTGTTTTATATTTAGAATGAAAGATTAGTTTTTTCAAAATAATGAAAAGGGCCGCCTCGTTATTAAAGTGGCGGCTTTTTATTATTTAATGTCTAAAGCAAATGTTTTATACTTGTTTAATTTTATGAATTATAATTTTTTAAATTTTATCTATTTTTAGCGATAAATTAATAAGAAAATAAAAATTTAAAATAATTGATTAAGTATATTAGTTGTTCTTAATCGCTAAACAAGCAAAAAAATGAAGAAATTTGGCTGTTTTATTTACATTGTCATAAATTTTTAATTGTGATAAAATGGCAGTGTAGGTGGAGAGCGCTACCCCGATTCGATTTTTTAAATCGAAAGGGGGGATGTTATGGGGGAATTAATTGTTGCGTTGATAATTATTTACGCAATAATTGTTTATGCTAATAATGTTTCTAAAAATAGATAGCATAAATTTAAAACACCCATACTAGCGCTATGGGTGTTACTCCGAAAAAATTATTGCTATGGGGTAGCACTCGGCCACCTACTTTTATTATATTCAATTTTTTATTTTTGTCAACAATACCTACTAAAAAACTTTTAAAAGACTAATAAATCGGTCTTTTTTATTTTATGTATAAATAATATTAATTATGCATTTAGATGAATTGTAATTAAAAAGTTACTTAAAAATAATATTTACTAGAATTTTAACTGCTAAATATTTAAAAATTACACTTAATAATAATACTATGTTTTAATGTAGAAAAAAAGTTCCTATTGTCACATATCTAAATTTTAACAATTGAACTAATAATTAAAATATGATATAATATATTGTGTATTCAGGTAATCGAGCACTATTGTTTACCAATAGTGTTAGGAAAGTCCTTGCTAGCACAAGCTGAGATGCTTGTAGTGTTTGTGCCTGACGAAATCATAAGTCAGGGCGCCTTTTGGGATGGGCGACGGCGAAGATACGACCTGTAAAATGGTCAAAGTCTTCATAAAGTGCCACAGTGACGATGCCTTAGGGAAACTTAAGGAGTGGAACGGGTAAACCCCACAAGCTAGAAACCCAAATTATGGTAGGGGAACCCTAAATCAAGAATAGGAATTGATTTAGGGCTATACACTTCATGTGTATAGAGATAGATGATTACCACTTTACTTAATTAATTATAACTAATTAATTAAGTAAAGACAGAACAAGGCTTATGAATACACAATCCCAAAAAAATCCCATATGATGGGATTTTTTTAAAAGAGGTGAAAATATGTTTAAAGATGCTAAATATATCATCAGTGCAACAAATAAAACTCACTACCCTAACAAACAAAATTTAAAAGAATATGTTATTTTAGGACGATCAAATGTTGGGAAGAGTAGTTTTATTAATGCTTTAACAAATAGAAAAAATTTAGCTAAGACAAGTCAAAAACCAGGAAAGACAATTACGATTAATTTTTATCTAATCGATAATTCCTTTTATTTAGTAGATGTTCCTGGTTATGGGTATGCAATGCGAAGTGTTGAAGAGAGATTGCGTTATGGGAAATATATAGAAGAATATTTACATCGCAATCCTAATTTACAACGCGCATTTTTACTAGTTGATGCTCGTCATTTGCCGACTGAAGATGATTGTTTAATGTATAATTACTTAAAGCATTTACAAATCCCAACTACCATTNNGTAATAAATTAAATATTCAACCTGGTGATGACTTAATTTTAGTATCCAGTTTTACAAAATTTGGGATAGATAAAGTTTTTCAATACTTTGGATATTAAACCACTTTTTAAAAAGTGGTTTTTTTATTTGGTCTATTTTTTAAATAATTATCATATTTATTAGTATGAGTGGAGGTAGGCAATGGAAATAAAAATTTATTGTGATGCTAAAGTCAATCTTGACAAGTTTAACAGTGCAGTGTTTGTGGAGTGTGATGTACACAATTATCAAAAAAATAAAGAAACATTAAGTGGCGAAATCGTGATAAAAGGTGAGTACTTTAAAGATAATTTTGAGGAAAAGTATCCATTTACTGAATATGTTCCATTCTCGATTGTTTTTAAGTCACCAAATTACCAAATTGAAGAGGTTTTAATTGATGATTTTAATTTCTTAGAAATTGTAAACTTTGGATTAGAAACAAACTTTAATATTATTGTAAGATATCATGTGTTAGAAAAACAAAAAGAC
>LFRX01000004.1:2847-4288 GCA_001512985.1 Acholeplasmatales bacterium DTU056 | reverse complement strand
ATTAGTAAGAAATATGATAATTTATTAAAATCAATTTTAGATTCACGCACTGATAATTTTTTCGAGGAAAATAAAACTAGTAATGTACGAATTATTAATGGGGAGGAAGGAAGCAAGGACAGCTTATCTTTTTGTAATGCCATGAAAGAGGATTATTATACATATAAAGTTCGTTATATTAACAAAGAAAGTGATTTAGAAGTAATTAGTAAAAAAGAACGGGTAAGTATTGATAAAATTTATCAAGATAATAAACACAATGATTTTTTAGAAAAACGTCGTGTTGTCATTAAATGATTAGGAATTTTATCGATAGTTCTGCACGTTATTATGATTTTGTTCTTGAAGACTTCCAACAATTATCCCCATCAACATATTTAGCATATTGTAAATCAGGAAATAAGTACTTTATTAAAAGAACAAATTTATATCAAGAAGAAAAATACTTATTTTTATATAATCAAGGATTAGATAATATTTTATTTCCAATTCGTAATAAAGAAAATCGATTTGTTACTCGCAAAGAAAATGACTGCTTTTACATCGCGAATTTCATTAACGATTTTTATATGCTTGACGAAGTTAGATTAGTAAGCATTAATCAAGAATTACAAAAATTACATTTTCAAACTTATTTTAAACGCCAATTATCACCTTCTAGATGTCGCCATAAATTAGATGAATTATTTGCATATTTAGAATATAAATTTTATGTGTTAGAATTATTTGTTCGCTCGGTTGAAGCACGTCCATTTGATGAATATAGCATAGTTATTTTGAAAAACTACCGATATATTTTAGAGGCCAAAAAACATATTGGTCGTTTTCACCAAAAACTTCTTTATGCATTCCGTGAACACAAAAGCGTTAATTATTCTTTTATTCATAACAATCCCAAACTTGAACATTTATTAATCTATGGTGGAAAACAGTTATTAACCAGTATTGAAAATTCCAAGGTTGGGATTTGTTCACTTGATATGGCAAAGTTGTATATTGAAAATGCTCATTTAAATGTAGACTTAAGAAGTTTAATAATTCCATATTTTAAAAAATATGAAGATGAGTTCTACTATGAATATTTTTGTTTTTTAGTATTACTTTACTATATAAAATCTATTACTATTATTGATAAGGACTATATTAGTGCCCAAAGTTTTATTTATATCTCCAAAGCAATCAAAAAATTTATTGATAATTTTATTGAAAATGAGGCTTAAATTAAAAAGGTAATTTAGGTCTCATTTTATTTTGGCTTTTTACCATTTTTGGTTTATAATATTTAGTGGAGGGAAATATATGTAACATACAATAAATAAAAAATATATTTATCAAGGAAAGATAATTAATTTACGCGTAGATGAAGTTTTAGTAAATGAAAATAAAGAAACTCGTGAAGTAGTTGAACATCCAGGAGGAGTGGCGGTTTTAGCACTTCATC
>LFRX01000004.1:0-2814 GCA_001512985.1 Acholeplasmatales bacterium DTU056 | reverse complement strand
AGGAAACCAATATAAAAATAGATAAATTGACTTTTTTAGGAAAAATATATCCTTCTGTTGGATATACTAATGAGGAGATTTATTTATATTTAGCTGATAATGTGTTAGAATTTGATGAAAATTTTAAAAGTGATGAAATTAATGAACTAGTATTACTTACTGTAGAGGAAGCTTTACAAATGATCAAAGAGGGGAAAATCGTCGATGCGAAGACAGTAGTTGGGGTATTATATTATTATACATTTTATTATTTGAAACATTAGTCTCTTTACTTTTTATTAGAAATATCATGTGATTTTAATTGACTTTTAATGGTACTTTGTGTATAATAACTATGTTGATTAGGTGGAGATAATATGAAATGGTCAGTTCAACAACTACACAAATTGACAGTTAAAGAATATCATTTTTCTAGCGAATATGACTTTACCGAATATATTACTAACATTGATGATATATATGATATTTCAATTGCCAAAGTGACTGGTAGTGTTGTTAGAGATTTTGAAGATAATTTTGTGTTTAATTTAAATATTAAAGCAACATTAGTTTTACAAGATGCTCGTACACTTGAACCAGTTAATTTTCCACTTGATCTAGATGTTGTAGAAATATTTGGTGAGGATGATTCGCTAAACGATGATATTCGTCTAATTCAAGGAAACACTATTGACTTAAAAGATGTAGTGTGGGAAAATATTTTATTAGAAAAACCAATTCGTGTAGTCAAAGAAGAACTAATCAGCAATTCTAATTAGAAGAGGTGAAAAGAAATGGCAGTTCAACAACGCAGAGTCTCCAAAACACGCAAACGTAAACGCCGCACTCATTTCAAATTAGACTTACCAGGAATGACTGTATGTCCAAATTGTGGTGAAATTAAATTAGCTCACCGTGTATGTAAAGAATGTGGCTATTACGATGGTCGACAAGTAATTACAAAATTTCAAGATGATGAAGATGAAGAATAATCTTCATTGAAAGTATTATTACAAACTTAATAATACTTTAATAAGACGCTCTGAAAAAGAGCGTTTTTTTATTTTTTAACAAAAATTTAAAAAATTTTTATTAAAACTATTTGCATTTTAAAATTAAGTATGATAAACTAAAAGTGGGAAAAGGTGGGTAAAAGTGGAAGTTGGTGAAAAAATGCTATTTATCGGTGAATATCGATACAATTTAGATGACAAAGGACGACTAGCAATTCCAACGGAATTTCGTCAAAAATTAGGAGATGAGATAATAATTAGCCGTGGAATTGAAAAATGCTTATATGTGTATTCGTTAGATGACTGGAACAAACTAGTCGAAAAAATTTCCGAACTTTCCTTTACTAAAAAATCCCACCGTGAGTTCAGTCGAATGTTTCTATCAGGTGCTTTTCGTAAAGAAATTGATGCGAAAGGACGGACTAACATTGATAATAATTTGTTGAGTTATGCGGAATTGAAGAAAGAATGCGTTATTATTGGTGTAGGTCATCGAATTGAAATATGGGACAAAGATGTTTGGGAAAATTACTACCTTGAACATCAAAGTATATTAGATGAAATTAGTGAACAAATTGATCTGGATGTGTAATTATGAGTGAATATAAACACATACCGGTAATGTTAGAAGAAGCAATTAGTGGTTTAAATATTAAACCAAATGGAATTTATGTTGATGCAACCCTTGGGGGAGCAGGTCATGCTAGTGAGATTTTAAAAAGATTAAATAATCAAGGTCATTTATATTGCTTTGATCAAGATGAATATGCCATTCAAAAATCTCATGAAAAACTAAGTCAAATTGGAAATAATTTTACAATCATAAAAGACAATTTCGTCAACTTAAAAGAACAATTAAATAGGCATAATATAACATATGTTGATGGAGTCTTATATGATTTAGGTGTTTCTTCCTTTCAGTTAGATATAAAAGAACGAGGCTTTAGTTATCATCAAGAAGCTAAATTAGATATGAGAATGGATCAATCATCTAAGCTGACTGCTGAAGAAATCGTTAATACTTATTCATATGAAGAATTAAAGAAAATCTTTTATCAATATGGTGAGGAAAGATTTGCGCCACAAATTGCTAAAAAAATAGTTAATTACCGTCAGAAGAAACGTATAGAAACAACTGTAGAATTGGCAGAAATAATTAAGGAGGCTGTTCCAGCCTTTGCAAGAAGAGATGCCCATCCTGCACGACAAGTATTTCAAGCTTTAAGAATTGCGGTAAATGATGAATTACGTGTGTTTGAAAAGTCATTGAATCAAGCAATTGAAATGTTAAACTATCAAGGCCGAATAGTAGTAATTACTTTCCATTCTTTAGAAGATCGGATATGCAAGCAAATTTTTAATGACTATACTACAACTCATTTTCCTGCTAAACTCCCAATTAAAGATGTAGATAAAGATATAGCATATCGATTAGTAAACAAAAAAGTAATTACACCTACAAAACAAGAAATCGATTTAAATCCTCGAGCTCGTTCGGCCAAATTAAGAATAATTGAACGAATCAAGGAGGTATAATTATGAGCAACTTTAGACCATTACCAAAACCAACAGGTCCAAGAAAATAAATATTGCCCCCCGCTTTACTCAACCATTATGGTTGAGTTTTTTTTATTTTTATTTTGACATCATGAATTATGTATGTTAAAATTAGGTAAAATTTAAAAGTGCGATCATTATGAAACTTTCAGTTACTGAAAAAATTATAAGCTATTTTGCTGTCTCACTAGGTGCAATTTTATTAATTTTTGCAACAATAAATGAAATAAATTTTTCTTTTGGTATCATATTTACATTAGCGTAT
>LFRX01000040.1:8596-14728 GCA_001512985.1 Acholeplasmatales bacterium DTU056 | reverse complement strand
TTAACTGGAACAAAGGACTCAAGAGAAGAATTCCAAAGGCTTATAAGCGATTGTAAGGCGGGGAAAATCGACATGGTTGTAGTTAAGTCCATATCAAGATTTGCAAGAAACACATTCACGATGCTAAAGACAGTTAGGGAATTAAAAGCACTTGGAATTGATGTATTCTTTGAGGAACAGAACTTGCATACCTTAACTGCAGAAGGGGAGATGGTATTAACCTTTTTAGCTTCCTTCGCACAAGAAGAAGCACGTTCAAACTCTGAAAACATCAAATGGAAAATCAAGAAGGATTTTGAAAAAGGACTACTTTGGGGTGGCAAAGACATGTATGGTTATAAGATAGTTAATAGAAAGCTTGTACTCATACCTGAGCAAGCTGAACTCGTAAAAAGGGTTTTTAAAATGTACCTAGATGGATGCGGAGTCCAGATGATAGCAAATATCCTAAACAATGAAGGAGAGCGTGCATTAAAAGGTGGTAGATGGAACAAATCAACCATTTTGAACATGATAACGAATTACAACTATACTGGAGCATTGGTTCTTCAAAAAACTTATAGAGAGGACTACCTTTCCAAAAAAACCAAAAGGAATAAAGGTGAAAAGGATATGTATGTTATTGATGATGATCATGATCCTATTATTTCACTTGAAGATTTCCAAATAGCTCAAGAACTAAGAAAGCAACGAAGTGAGTTGTCTAATAATACAGGACACAGGCCTACAAGAAATAGATATACCAGCCTAATTAGATGTGGTGTTTGTGGTGCTAAATTTGATAGATGTAACCGCAGTAAAGGTAAAAGATGGTTATGCAGAACTTACGACTCAATAGGTAAACACGCATGTGCATCTAAAGCCATACCAGAAGAAATACTAAATGAAGTAACATCTCAGGTTCTTGGTGTTGATAAGTTAACAGATGGGTTAGTTCAAAATAGCATCGATTACATAGAAGCTTTTAATGAAAATAAGATAGTTTACCATTTCAAAGATGGAAGGATTCATGAGGCCTTTTGGAAAGATAGATCTAGAAGAGAATCATGGACACCAGAAATGAAGGAAATGGCTCGACAAAGAGCATTGAAGCAACATCGAAAGGAGGATAATTAATGGCAAAAGTTAGAGTTATTCCATCGACCATTAATCCTGTTACACTTTCACCATTAGGTCAATTGAATAGAAGAAAGGTTGCAGCTTATGCTCGTGTTTCGACAGATGATGAAGAGCAAGCAACAAGCTATGAAACGCAAGTAAAGCATTATACTGAATTTATCCAAAAAAAACCCGAATGGGAGTTTGTTAAAGTTTATGCCGATGATGGTATTTCTGGAACAAGTACCAAGAGAAGAGAAGGTTTCAATGAAATGATTAAGGATGCCCTTGATGGAAAGATTGACCTTATCATAACCAAATCAATATCACGATTTGCTAGAAATACACTAGACACCATTTCTTATACTAGGAAGTTGAAAGCAAAAGGGATCGAGGTTTATTTTGAAAAAGAAAATCTCTGGTCACTGGATGATAAGACTGAATTCTTACTTACAATTATGGCTAGTATGGCACAAGAGGAAAGTAGAAGTATTTCGCAAAACGTAACAATGGGTAAACGTTGGGGAATGAAAGAAGGTAGAGTTAGTTGGGCTTATAGTAATATGCTTGGATATAAAAAAGAAAACGGTAAAATTGTAGTTGTTGAAAATGAAGCAATTTTAGTAAGGCAGATATACCAACTATTCTTAAGGAGAGGAAAAACCTGTACTGGAATTGCTGAATACTTAAAAGCTCAAGGAATACCTACACCTAGTGGAAAGTCCTATAAATGGACAAAAAATACTATAAATTCAATCCTTAGAAATGAAAAGTATAAAGGTGATGCCTTGCTTCAAAAGACCTATACTACGGATTTCTTAGAACATAAAGTGGAGAAGAATCAAGGTCACTTACCTCAGTATTATGTAGAGAACAGTCACCCTGCAATTATAGATAAAGAAGAATGGGAGATAGTTCAAGCTGAGTTAATGAGAAGAGAACAGATCGGTGCTGCTTATTCTAGAAACAGTATATTCAGTTCAAAACTAATTTGTGGTGATTGCGGTGGATTCTATGGTAGAAAGAAATGGCATTCAACAAGTAAGTATTCAAGATTCGTTTATCAATGTAACTGTAAGTACAACAAGAACCACGAAAAATGCCAAACACCTGCATTAGCAGAAGACAAGGTTAAGGACAAATTTGTAAAAGCCTATAACATAGTGATGAAGGATAAAGATAGAGTCATCGAAGATATAAATGAAATCATTGTGATATTATCCGATACTTCTGAACTTGACAAAAAAGTAGTAGAGCTTCAGAACAAAATGGAAGTCATTAGTGGCTTGGTTGATAAGTTGATTAAGGACAATGCTAGAATTGCTCAGGATCAAGAGGACTTCAATAAGAAGTATGATGAGTTAGTATCACAGTATGATGCGACAAAAATAGCACTTGATAAAACCTTAGAAAAGCGAGCGTACAAACAAGCACAAGAAATCAAAATGAAGGCCTATTTATTAGAAATAAAAAAAGCAGATAATTACCTGCCTGAATGGTCTGATGATTTATGGATGTTGATGGTTGAAAGTGGAACGGTAAACCGAGATAAAACTATTACATTCAAATTCAATGGTGGTGCTGAAATAACATTATAAGGACCTTGAAAGAGGTTCTTTTTTTATGAATTTTGTAAAAAAATAAAGAAAAATGGCTGTTTTTTTAGTATTATATATATGAGCAGATGCATATGCTCCGAAGCAGCACTAAGTATTCGTGTGCTCGGCATTCAAGTACCTATGGGCCGTAATAGATAGCTGTTCGCAAGTTCAAGGCAGTTGAACGGGTTATACCTCTCTCCTAATAAAAAGAGGTATTTTATTTATTTGGAGGAACGGTTATGACTAGAGATGAATTGGCAGGAAAGATTTATGATACTGTAAAGAATGGTAGAAAAATAAGTTTAAGCGATATGGAAAACTATAGTAGAAGTCATATTGATGATTTTAAATCAGGCATCTACTTCTTATATAATTCATCAAATGAATGTATTTATGTCGGTAAAGTTGGTAATTCTAAAACTTCATCGTTATACATGCGTATGATTGGTAATGGGAGTGGATCACATAAATCCGATGATAAGAGGTGGTATTCAGAGGTAGCATATGGCTATTGGCACAAATTTAATTTAGATGATGATAACTTATCGAAAGTAGAAAGACTTGCAATTTATGGAATGAATCAACCAAAATATAATGATAAAGATACCGACCAAAGCTCTATTGATGGTTTGGCAAGTGTCCTTGATTTTAAAGTTACATAATTAAATTATTTTTATACTCCAATTGTTGCTGTAAATATGATGTAATTTACGTGATAATTTATAGAATTTAGCGATTAATTTGGTCTGAAAATAAATAATTTAATCACTTGTCTTATTTTTAATTTTGTGAAGGAGGGATTCGATATGGTAAAACATACTTTTTTCTATGATGAATCTGAACATAGTAGAAAAATTTCATATGATACTGTTAGGGACAAAAATTTCGAACCAAATTTTGTCGTTGCTATAGTTGGATGTCAAACTGATTCGTTGGAAGAATTAGAAAGTAAATATATTGAACTGGAGAGGGCTTATAAAAAATTTTATTCTGTCGATGAATTAAAAAACAATATTATAAAAGTAAAAAAGTATAAGTATGGGTTAAATTCATTTAAGAAAAATGACTTAAACTTGATAACGGAAGTTTTCTCTTTTATAAATGATAATGATTTTAAAGTTTATATTTCTGTTAATAATAAAATAGAATTTATTGTAAATCAGTTGCTGAAAGAATATAAAAATGATTTATTCATAGATGCTGATCTATTTAGATATATTGTTACCAAAATATTAAATGTATATTTTCCACAAAATGTAATACAAGCTATATATCTTGATAGTAATAAATTTAAAACTGAATTAAAAAATTTTTGTTTAATGTTACTTAATAATAACAAAAATCTACCACATAAAGAATTAGAGAATGAGGCTATTAATCAACTATTAATAATTCTCAATGAAACATCACATGATTTTGATATCAACTGGGATTATTCTTTTGCTTTTTCAGGTTTTAAAAATTTCATTATTGAAAATAAATATGAAGTCACATCTCTATATATTGATCAAGAAGGTAATGGAAGTACTTACTTTGCTGCAATTGAAGAAGGATTTATTAAAACAGTTGAAGCAGACTCAGCTAGTAATTTTGGAATTAGAATAGCAGATTTTGTTGCTGGGACGATATCACGTTTTATTATTAACATTGCGAAACAAACTAGATATACATCTATTGATGATGCGAAGAATATTAAGCTTCTAGATGAACAATGGTTTAACCTTAGTAAAGATATGTTTGAATGTTACAAAACATTGAAAAAGGCTATCGTTGGAACGCATAGATCTTTCTATAAATTTACCAACTCATTATATACAGATGATTTTTTATGCTTTATCTCACTCTTGAACTATATCGATAAATTTGATGACTTTCAATCGTTTATAAAAGATAAGACTATCAACCATAGTTTGGAACTGAACAACTTAGCTTTAAAGAATCTGAACGAGAAGTTTGATTCAATGAGGAGTAAACTCAAATTGCAGCCTGTGAATGCAGGCAATAAAGAGTTCTATATAAATGGTAAAGGTGCAATATGCTATTTTGATTACAATAGACATAAATATTTACTAATAAAAAATGGTAGCACAAAATACCATGTACTAAGTGTTGGTTTATTTGGGAAATTTGAAAAAGCATGTGTGACAATCAGAACAGAGAGTGGTCCGGTTTTATATCTACTTCCTGATCAACTTTTGCCATGGGCTTTTGATATGGTTGCTTTAGCAAATGCAGGAATGGATCTATTTCCAACAGATGTAATCTTTACATTTGTTAAAGGAAAGTACTATGTAGACCTCGATTAATTAGAATTGCATTAAACTAGTCAAGGGTGCGTAAAATCTATTAGGGGTGCGTAATTGTATCAAAATTGGTAGTCTTACACATATTGAATTAACAGGTTTAAAACAATAAAATCTACTGTTTTAAGCCTTTTTTTATATAAACTATTGATGGTTTATAAATGTTATGGACGATTTTTCATATAAATAAAATTAACACATCATAGTATTTTTAATTGTGATGAAAAAACTTTGCATTAACTAATAAAAAAGAAGTTTTTTAAATTTAGTTTCATAGATGATTAATAAGGATGTAAGTTATTAAGATTAAAATTGTTGATAAATCAAGTAATTTAAAACTATATTTTACTAATAACTTGTTTTCTATATCTGAATGGAAAGAATGCATAAATGATTTAGTGGATAGTGATGAAAATATATTTATCTCGGATATGAATGAAATGATTAATTTGGATCATTATTCATTTGATAAGGAGTTTCTTCCCATACCAAATAATGCTTTAAGAAACGAAGATAAAATTAATGACTTAGTAAAAATATTTTATGATGTAACATTAGAGAAACTATATAATGATTTTGGAAAAAGTGTTGATGTGACAATTGTTTTATATCTTGGCCTTTGTAATGGGGCTGGATGGGCTGTATCTTTAAGTAATAAACAATATATATTGTTAGAAGTAAAAAATACTTGAATTAGGATGGACAAGCAAAGAAGATTTAGTGGGATCGATATATCATAAACTTGGTCACATCTACAAAAATGAATAAGGAATTTTAACTAGTGATTTTAATAATAATCATGATAAATTTTTGTGGCAGTTATTTACTGAAGGTATTGCTATGTATTTTGAGTAGATGTTATGCAATGATGTGAACTGTTATAATATACCTAGGGAATGGATACAATGGTGTGATGAACACTNNTTGGGTAAGATATAATGGTCATAGTGTGTTGGATATTATTTGTAATCAAAATTTATTCAATATATTATGAAGGATAAAAGCTTTGATGATATTCTTTCTTTGGACATTGAGGAAGTTAAACGAGCATATAAAGATTTTTTGAAAGATTTATCAACTACTTAAATAAAAGAATCATAGATACGATAAAATCATCCTAATAAACTGCT
>LFRX01000040.1:8015-8487 GCA_001512985.1 Acholeplasmatales bacterium DTU056 | reverse complement strand
ATGTTTAGATAGTTAATATTATAGTAAAAGTTCCTTTAAATTGTTAAATGTGTTTATTAACATCCCTACTTTAATAATTTCAAAATAATTCCTTTGAACCATTAACTATTCATTTGTAAACACTACCCATTATTACAGATATATCTTAATTCATAAGTTTATTTTTAAATATATAGAGTGTCTCTATTACTATTAAAGAATGGATTAAATTTTAGTAACTATTTTGTTATATACTTTTTTNNGATTTATCAACTACTTAAATAAAAGAATCATAGATACGATAAAATCATCCTAATAAACTGCTGCATTTAAAGTAGTAAGTAATTTAAACAAAAACTATTCTACCAATACTTGTCTTTGATATATCATCGAAGGCAAGTATTTAATTTTTTGAAATCGTATATTGATATATGTTTAGATAGTTAATATTATAGTAAAAGTTCCTTTAAATTGTTAAATGTGTTTATTAACA
>LFRX01000040.1:7407-7910 GCA_001512985.1 Acholeplasmatales bacterium DTU056 | reverse complement strand
TGTCTCTATTACTATTAAAGAATGGATTAAATTTTAGTAACTATTTTGTTATATACTTTTTTAAAAAAAATTTTGCATACCAAACGTTTTTTTACTAAATCTGTTTTTTTATTACATAAAAAATACTCTTAAAATCGAACATGAATTAATTTCATATTAATTCATTGTCTACTTTAAGAGTATTAAATGTTTTTTTTTAACTTGTCACTTACAACCACAAAAAATTATAGATCCTCAAATTTAAATTTGTTGCACCCTGTGTTTGCTTGTTGTGTTTTTTTTAGTACCGCAACCGTCTTTAGTTAAAACAATAGTTTGCATAGAAGTACTATCTAATAATAGTTCTAACATATTCCCTCCCTCCTTCCCACTTTTTATTATAAATTAATTTAATTTTATGTTAATAAACCTATTCATTTTTTCTTTCAACATTTATTAATGCATTGATTAAAATAATTCGTTTTGATAAAATTAAAATGAAAAATTATAAGTTGGGGATTTGG
>LFRX01000040.1:4398-7300 GCA_001512985.1 Acholeplasmatales bacterium DTU056 | reverse complement strand
CAATATGCTATATTATGTGCTAAAAGAGAAGTAGATAGTGTTATCGATATTGCCTATAGGATATTACCTGATTTTGATAAACTTAATTCAACACAAAAAGATGTTATTATTAATAATATAAGTTCATTTTTAGAGATTTGTAAAAAAAATGAATATTCTTTAGACAAAGAACTTTGTAAATCGGGGGTAAAAAACCTTTTTTATCCTAAACATATTAATCTAGAGTTAACAAATAGATGTAATTTTTTTTGTACACATTGTTATAAAAGTGCAAATGATGTTAAACCAGTAGATATGGACCTAAATATAATAAAATTTCTAGTAGAAAATTTTGCTAGTAAAATTCCATTAATACATTTTACTGGTGGAGAACCTCTTATTCATCCACAAATTTTGCATAGGAAAGAAATATGCAATCATTGGGGAATCAGGTTCAGGAAAATCAATACTTGTGAAATTATTATTAGGTATGTTAAAGCCAAAAAGTGGTGAAATTTTTTACGATGAAAAAAATATTAAAGATATAGATATTAGTAAAATAGCAACATACATTTCCCAGGATATTTTTATTTATAATGCTTCAGGAATGGACAATGTTACTTTATTCGATTATAAGCACAAGAAAGATTTAGATTACTATATTGATTTGTTAAAAGTAAGAGAATTGATGGAAAGAAATCTTGGGGAATTAGGTCGAAATATTTCAGGTGGCGAAAAGAATAGAATTGCCATATTACGGGCTTTAAATATGGAAACAAAGATTATCGTTTTAGATGAAAGTTTAGCAAACTTAGATGAATTAAACAAAAAAGAAATTACTGATTTTCTTTTAGGACTAAAAGATATTATGATTATTTTAATAACACATGATTATGATGAAGACTATTTAAATAAATTTGATGAAATTATTAAAATGGAAAAAGGGAAAGTAAAGGAAATAAAGAAAAATATGAAAATATAATTTATCGCAAAAAAAGAACGTTTTTAACATATTTATCAATTTATTAAATTGTTATATATTGATAATATGATCGTTGATGAATTCTAAAAAATCTTTTAAAAATAGTGTTAAAATAAAATTTAAAAAAATAGGATATATAATATGAATAAGGCTAATTTGGTTGATATGGTTTATGAAGATTCCTTTCAAAGGGAAGATATTGATTTTTATTCTAATGGAATAAGATGCAGTGCGTGGTTGTATTTACCCACAGGCAAGAAAAAATGTCCTGTAATTGTAATGGCTCATGGATTAGGTGGAACTCGTGAAATTCGTTTAAATGAATATGCTGAGAGATTTGCAAAAGCAGGTTTTGCATGTTTCTTATTTGACTACCGTAACTTCGGAGCAAGTGATGGTAATAAAAGACAACATATAAATGTGAAAATGCAGTTGGAAGATTGGCATAACGCCATAGAATATATCAAAAAAGATAATCGTATTGATGGAGAGAAACTTTTACTCTTCGGGACATCATTAAGTGGTGGTCATGTTATATGGCTTTCAGCACATCGTAATGATATTAAGGGAACTATTGCTCAATGTCCATATACCAACACTATGGCCACAATAAAAAAAGTATCTCTATGGTATATTCTAAAAAAAGTACCATTTGTTATTGCTGATCTTTTATCCTGTGTAGCAGGGTATCATCCAGTAATGCTAAAACTTTCTACATATAAAGGTGAAAATGCATTTATAGAAACTGATGAAGAAACTTATAAAAGATTTATCGGGAACGTAGAATTTATAAATAAAGCACCAGCAAGAACATTACTAGAGTTTATTAAATATTCACCTGGTAAATATTTTAGCAAAATCACCAATCCAATTTATGTCGCTGTATGTACAAACGATTCATTAGCTCCAGCTGAAAAAACTATCCAACTTGCAAATAATTGTAAATACTCTATATGTAAAAAATATGATTGTGGACATTTCGAGATTTATTTAGATCCATATTTTGAAGAAGCTATCAATGATTATATTAATTTTTATAATCAATTATTTAAGTAATATAAGGATTGACAATAAATTCATATTAGAATGAAAGCCTTGATACAATACTACAACTTTTGGTGTTAAAACAGTTAATAATATTAAGGAAATAATGTTAAATTTAGATATTACAATAATTAATATCTCCCATAAATGAAGATTATCTAAAAAATGGTGAAATTATTTTTCTTGATTGTGGTCAAGTTATAATAAAAAGAAATTTTCAAACAGTAATCGAAAGAATCAAACTCCATAATCTCTTATTATGAATAGGGATTATAAATTTAATGTTTAAAATGAAAAGGAAAAGATAAATAATATTTCCATATGAATACAAATAGCATTCATATGGCTCATATCAATTGATAATCATTAGACTGTACATCATACAGTCTTTTTTATTTGAAAAATAAATGAATGTTCAAAATTAGATAAGTGTTGATTTTTGTTATAAAAAAATGTATAATATTAATATAATTATTCAGGAAATAAGAAAGGGCGCGAAAGTATGCGTAAGAAAAAAGAATATCGAAGTGCAATTCGTTCACGAAAATTAATTCGTGAGGCTTTTTCAAAGTTAATGAAAGAAAAAAGTATTGATAAAATTACTGTAACTGATATTGTCAATGCTGCGGATATAAATCGAGGAACTTTTTATGCGCATTTTAAAGATACTCGTTCGATTATTGCTCAAATTGAAAATGAAATTATCGATAAAATGAATCAAATATTAAGCAAATTTGATTTTGCAAATATTTTAGATCATGCCTGGCAAATGTTTCTAGAAATTGAAAAAATAATCGAGCAAGATTATGACATTTTTGTTAAGTTAATTGATGCACCTGGTTCTGAACAATTTCTTGATAAATTACGTAACACAGCCATTAACAATTTATTTTTAAA
>LFRX01000040.1:0-4356 GCA_001512985.1 Acholeplasmatales bacterium DTU056 | reverse complement strand
CGTTGGTTTAAAAAAGAAGTGGATTGCAGTTTGCGAGACATTAGTAATGAACTTTATAAGCAAATTAAGCTTTTAAAACAGTTATTTTTAGACGAACAACAATTGGGGATTAAACAAGAAAATTAGGAGGATTTTATGTACGATATTGTAGTGCAAAATTTAACTAAAGATTATGGGTTTAACCGAGGGGTATTTAATATTAGTTTTCATGTTAGTAGAGGAGAAATTTACGGGTTTTTAGGACCTAATGGTGCTGGAAAATCAACAACTATTCGTCATCTAATGGGTTTTTCGAAACCGGATAGTGGAAAAACACAAATATTTGGTCTAGATACTTTTCAAAATTATAATAAAATTTTGCATAATGTCGGTTATGTTCCTGGTGAAATTACATTGCCGGTTGGTCTTAATGGATGGGAATTTATCGATATGATGAAAAAGATCCGTAAAATATCAAATGATGAGAGAATTAAAAAATTAATTGAATTATTTGAATTAAATCCAGATGGAGAAATTAAACGAATGAGCTTAGGGGAAAAAAGAAAACTAGCCATTCTATCCGCATTCATGCACGATCCTCAAGTGCTAATTTTAGATGAACCAACCTCTGGACTAGATCCGATTATGCAAGAAGTCTTTATTCAACTATTAAGACAAGAAAAAGCCAAAGGAAAAACGATTTTGTTATCAAGTCATGTTTTTTCCGAAGTTGAAGCTGTATGTGATCGAGTATCAATTATTAAGAATGGGAAAATTGTAGATGAGTTCCCAATGTCAAAATTAAAACATTCTGAAGATAAAGTTTATCAAGTTAAATTAGAAAATATTGAAGAAGCAATTAAGTTATTTAAAATAATGCAAAAAAATAGTTATATTGATGATGTAAAACAAGATGAAAATAAAGTATATGTTTTTATAAATGATAAATATATTAATAATTTAGTAACGGATTTAAGCCAATTTAGAGTCTCAGATTTTATCCATGAAAAAGTAACCTTAGAAGAATACTTTATGCAATATTACAAAGACGATATTCAATTTGAAGGGGTATAAAATATGAACGCTGTTGACATTAAGATTAATCATATTACCAAAGATTATGGTCAAAATCGGGGAGTTTTTGATCTTAATTTCGAGTTAAGACGAGGGGAAATCTTTGGTTTCGTTGGAACAAATGGTAGTGGAAAAACTACAACGATTAGACAAATTATGGGATTCATTAAACCGAATAATGGACATATTGATATTCGCGGTCTGGATGCTTATAAGGACGCTACTGAGACCAAAAAATTTATTGGCTATGTCCCAGGAGAAATTAGTTTTCCTGATTTGCCAACCGGAATATCATTTATAAAGTCCCAAGCAGAATTTTTAAAATTAAAAGATTTGTCTTATGCAAATGAATTAATAAAAATATTTCAAATTGACTTACGAGCTAATCCGCGAAAAATGAGCAAAGGAATGAAACAAAAAACTGCGGTGATTGCGGCACTGATGAATGATGCGGATATTTTATTGTTGGATGAGCCAACCACTGGACTTGATCCGCTAATGCGAAAATTATTTTTGGAAGTATTAGAAAAAGAAAAAGCTAAAGGAAAAACAATATTAATCAGTAGTAATATTTTTGAAGAAATTGAAGCACTATGTGACCGCGTTGCTCTAATTAAAGATGGCAAAATTATTGATATTGCCGTTATGGAAGAAATTAGAAATCCAATAAAACGCGAATATAAAATTGAATTTAATAATAAAGATGATTTTGAAAAATTTAAATTAGAAAACATTGAAATTGTTAGAATTAAAGAAGAACAAAATCAAGTTATTGTAAAAATAAATAAAGAAGAATATAACTCGTTTTTTAAGACATTAACTAAATACAATTTGAAATTTATCAATGAAAACAAGTATAATCTTGAAAAATATTTTAAAGAAAAATTTAATCGTCTAGAAAGAGATGGGGAGAACCATGATTAGTGTACCATTATTGAAACAATCAATTAAAGCAAATGGAGTAGCATGGTTACTTGTAACATTAGCCACTTCAATCATGCTAGGGATTTTGATATTTGTTTTAGGAAACATTCAATCGAATGAAATTCGGGATTCTTTAAAGGATAGTTTTATTAAATCTGAACTAGAAGCACAATTTAAATCTGGAGCTATTGATGGTTTTGTGATAGTATATGATACAATTTATCAACTATATCCAGAGATTAAAAATACATATGATCAAGTGACAAATTTATCAAATGTAGCTGTTTTGACATACGATCAATTAAAAAACCAATTTAATCATCCGAATCCAAAAGAAGGAGCTATTCAGATTATTCTTAATAATACCCCTGATGAAGATAAACCTTTGGCAACATTTATATTAACAAGTGTCTTAACATATTATGAAACTAATAATCCAACTCAAAATGAACTAACTCAATTTATAAGCAAATTAGTTATAGACTTAATTATTAATAATATGGAAGAAGAAGTACCGGAAGAAACTAGGGCGGTTGTAAAAAGTATATCACAACAAATTATTGAGATATATTCTAAAAATAATGAGTTAACTATTGAAAATATGCAAACTATTGCCCGTTTATATATTGAAAATTCTTTTTATGATCAGTTAGGTACTCCAAATGAACAAACCGATAAAATGTTAGAAGTTTTTGGCTATGACACTATATATGAATTATTAGAAGCATTTGGATACAATAAGACTACTGTTAACGGAATTGCTTCATCAGGAATAATTCAATATATTTCATATATTAATAATGGTATGGAACATGACCTAGCTAAAAGCGAAATTACAAAAAGTCTATTTTCCCAAATGCCAGAAGATGTTGCTGAATCGTTAACCGAACTTGGAGATATGAATATTGATCATTTAGTAGTTGGAACAATCTTTTATAAAATGGCGGGATTATTATTACCAATTGTATACGTTATTACTACTGCCAATAGTTTAATTGCAGGACAAGTAGATAGTGGATCATTAGCCTTTGTATTGTCAACACCAACTAAACGTCGTAAAGTTACCATCACGCAAATGATTTATTTAATTGGATCATTGATTTGTATGTATATAATCATTGGTGTGGTTAGTTTTATTGCGACGATGTTAGTTAAAGATAAAACATTCTCAATTACATATCAAGACTTATTAAAACTAAATGTTGGAGCATTAATAACTGTAATTGCCATTAGCGGAATTTGCTTCCTAGCTTCCGCATGGTTCAACCGTAGTAAATACTCTGTCGGAGTTGGCGGCGGCCTTTCAATGTTTTTCTTAGTGTCTACAATCCTAGGTCTTTTCGGCTCTTCTACAATCCCCGAAGCTCTACGAATTAAAGCCATGAATTTCTTTAACTATACAACTATTATTACTTTATTTGATTCAGAAAAAATCCTATCAGGTGGAACATATATTTATGGACTATTGATTTTACTAGGGATTGCAATTATTACATATATAATTGGTATTATTCGCTTTGATAAAAAAGATTTACCATTATAATTATGAAAACTCCAATGTAAATTGGAGTTTTTTTATAATAACTTACATTAAAGTTATATTTACCCTTGTTCTCCAAAAAGGTATAATTTTATTAGTCGAAGAAGTGGTTTTTAATGTGAGTACCAAATACATAAATTCCATAAGGAGGATTAATATGGAATTAGAAATCAAAAAATTAACACCAGATTTAGTTGAACAATATTTGCATTTCTTTGATGCCACCCCTCACGATACTAATCGCGATGAAGATAAATGCTATTGTGCATATTGGAGTAGTGCTAATTCCAGTGGGAAAGATTTTTCTAATGCCTTATCCCGACGTAATATCGCTAAGCAATATGTTCAAGAAGGACATATTCAAGGTTATTTAGCATTTTTAAATGGCGAAATTGTTGGATGGTGTAATACGAATACTAAAAAGAATTGTGTTAATTGTGAAGGGTGGAAATATTTAGCGACGTTTGTAGAAAATGAGGATAATAATTTGAAAGGAAAATCTATTTTTTGTTTTGTGGTAAAACCAGAATTAAGAAGACAAAAAATTGCCACAAAATTACTTATGAAAATAATAGAAGATGCTAAACAAGAAGGATATGATTATCTTGAAGCATATCCATATGTAGAAACATTAGGGTTTGCTTCAGACTTTGGGGGATATGTTTCAATGTATCAACAATTTGGTTTTGAAATTTATGCAAACATTGATGGAAAAGTAGTAATGCGTAAGTATTTGAAATAGAAATAAATCTTTTTATGGCCGGTCTTAAAAGAAAAATTAATACCTAATAATTTGAGTGATACAACTAGATAAATTATAGAATATAGATATAATCTAG
>LFRX01000030.1 GCA_001512985.1 Acholeplasmatales bacterium DTU056 | reverse complement strand
GGATTAAAGTTACCAATACCTACAAAAGATGGATATACTTTCTTAGGTTGGTATGATAATCCTGATTTTAATGGCAATCCAATTACGGAATTAGGTTTAAATACTACTGGAAATGTTGTTTTATATGCAAAATGGGAGGCCCCAACTGAATATAATATTACCTATAACTTAAATGGTGGAATGTGGGGTTATCCTAGTAAAGAAGTAATGCGTGAACAATTTTTCCGTGATTTATATAACTTTATTAATCCAACTGAATCTTATGAAGATTTTGTTGGTTCAAGTTATGCTGGATTATGGCAAAGCAATGATGCATATAAAGATAAATTATATACAGCAAACGTATCATATATTATACCAGGGTCTGAAATATTCATTAATCATCCAACATATAATGTTAAATGGTTACCATTATTTGATTTGATTGATGAATTTATGCAATCACGAGAAAATGAAACAGCAAGATTTTGGGCAAGTCCATATACAGGACGTATTAGATTGGGTCAATATTTTAATAATAATAATTCAGTGTTTACTGCTGAACAATTAAATACATTACCAGACTTTACTCCAAAAGTAATAAATTTCACCAAATATGATAACGATATTTATTTAAATATTCCATAT
>LFRX01000048.1 GCA_001512985.1 Acholeplasmatales bacterium DTU056 | reverse complement strand
TAATTTGCTTTTATCTTTAGCAATATCCCACTCTATTAAATGTTTGTTTATCAACACTTCAGAAGCTTTAATGTTTTTTAATTTTGCTAGTGTAGATAAAAAATCAAATATCTTAATAAAATCTGGAAAATTAATTGCTTCTGGAACATATGATATTGTTAAATTATTTTCTTTAATAACTTTCCCTTGATATTTAACCAAGCCTAAAATAACTTTAATTAATGTAGACTTACCACTACCATTTGGTCCTAATAACAAATATACTTTTCCACTAATAAAACTATACATAATACTATCCAAAATAATTGTTGTATGATATTTTTTAGTAATATTATCTAATTTAATGATTTCCATAAAGATAAATCACTAGATTGTTCAATAATTGATGTGATAATGATTGTTCTGTAAAAAATAGAAAATCATCAAAATACATAACATGACTGACACCTTCTTTTTCATATTCGATTTTAAATCCACACTGACTTAAATATTTAGGTTGTAAATATTTTATCGGTAATAAAAAATATTTTACTTCATTTGCATTAAGATTAAAATAAATTTTTGAATTATCATAATTTGTATATAAATCATAATTAATCGTTAAATTATCTATTTTAGGTTCGGCTAATTCAATTTTTTCACTATTAGAAAAACTAATATTCTCACATATAATTTCTACATTATTTACTGTAATAGTAGATGAGGAATTATTACGAAAACCAATAATAATCGCACAAAGTTTTTTTCGAAAATTTTCTTCGACAGTTACACCTTTTAAATAATTAATTGCTAACTCATTGTTCGGGGAACCAAAATTTAAAACTTTTAAAAAACTTACATTTCCAATATATAAATCAAACGTCATTTTCGGAGTTTCAATTGATAAAAAAGCTTTATTCAAATTAATAGCTTCATTATTTATTTCACCGATTAAAATAAAATGAAAAATATATTTATGAAAAATATCACTCTTTATTTTAAGAGTTTTCTCTAGGTCTTTTATTTGTAATAACTGCAGTTGATACATTTGATCTTGATCTTTTATATAAACTTTATTAATCAACTCTTTATTGGTTAACGATGAATCCTTCGAATTTACTAATATTTCTACATCAAAAGCCATTTCCTCATTACTTAAAAATAAATGATGATAATCTTTCGGGATTACAGTAACTTTTAATTCATTTTGGTGTCTTTTTATAATAAACAATATTCCAATAGTAACAACTAAAACAATCGTAATACATATACTAATCACATATATCTTTTTCATATTAAATTCTCCTCAACCAATTCATAATATAATGTGCTAATATCAATTGTTTCCCAGGCCCCCTTTTTAAATGTAATCCCTAAAACATAATAACATGCCACACCATTACTAACATATACTTCCCCAGCAACCCTTAAAGTCAATTTAGTATTTGGCATAATTTGCATTTTAATTTTCGTTTCTTCCGTAACAGTAGTAGAATCTTTAGAACCAATTTCACCCTTTAACTCTCCATCAAGATTTAAATCAAATTTAGACATTTTTCCTTTTGTTTTAATAGAGATTGATCCAGTAGCTTTACGAGTTCGTTCTGATAAAGTCATTTCCTTTAAATGATAATCAAATTCGTATGGTGTTGAACTTCGATTACTGCGTGAAAATATTTCTTCTCCTATAAAACTAGCTTCTTCATTTAAGTAAAAATAATGAGTTTGCCAGCCCCAAAATTTACGTTTTACTTTTTTAAATCCTTTGTCTATCTCACTTTGACTCATTTCAACAAGTAATTTCCCATCATTATAAAATGTTATTTCTTTAAAATTTTTATACCCTGTTTTACTATAACTGTTAGCATTAAGATTAAATAAGAATATTAATAACAAAACAACAATTAATTTCTTCATCTAATCACCCCGCAAATATATTACATAATCAATACTGTATTTACTCTATAAAAAAATCCTAAAGTAGAAAATAAGTGACATCCACTTTAGGATTTTTATTGAATATGCTAAAAAGTATTTTTAAATATTATTGCGTTAAAATAAATATAATTTATTTATACTATCTAGAACAACTCGACTCTAAAACTTGGGGGGAAATATGAAGGGAAGGGATTAAGGATGACATATTTGAGCAGTTTAACGACTTACTCAGGTCGAGATTTCAGCATAAAAAAAGACCGATTTTTAGTCGGTCGCAAAATTAATATTCAAATATTTCTCAGGTATATAAATTCCTAATTCTCTTGCAGTATTTATAGATTTGTCCATTAGCATTTTTTGTTCCTCTTTTGTCAAAGCTAAAAATTTCTTTTTATCGCCACCAACATATTCTATAAATATTTTATTCATTAATCTTATAAATTCATAATCCTCTGGTTTTGGTGGTATAACTTCAACATAACCATCATTAATTTCTACGATATCTTCTCTTTTCATTTTTTAACNNNNTTTTTTTATATTGCTCAATAAGAGTTTTTTGGTGTGAAATATACAGCATCAAATCCTCGCTCTTTGGCTTCTTTAACTGCAATCGCAAATAAATGCGCTCCAACACCTTCGAACTCTCCGCTTCTGCCACGATTTTTAGGATGGCTTTCTACTAAATATACACGAACAGCGTTATCCTGCTGCATATATATTATACCAACTAATCCTTCTACAACATCGCTGTTTTCTGCTTTTAATGATAATATTTTTTCACTACGTTTAGCTTGAAGTTCCCAATCAAAAGTCTTATCTATTAATTTTCTCCATTACTTTCTTTGCAATATATCTTCCTTAGAATCTGCATTAATAACAGTGTTAACTAATTTTCCTGTTTTTCTATCGAGTAAGCAATCAGTAAATTTATCAATTTCTACATCTATTATACACTTTAATTATTATTTTGCAATCTTTTAAGTTCTATACTTACTCCCAAGTCTTGAGCAAGTTTACTTGGGCTTTCTCTACGATATTCTCGTTTTAAGTATGGTTTTTTAACTAATAAATCACGTTGTCTTTTTTGCCAAGCCCTAATAAGCATTTTGCTTTTGTCATTTAGCAATTCACGTTGTAAAACCGGATCATTTGTTTCTTCTAATAATGCTTCAGCATTCATTAATCTTGCTTTGTATTTTCTAATATTTCGCCCGTTGTATCTTTTCTGAAGCAAGTCTTTGTAGTTTTGTTCGCGATACTCTCCTTTTTTGGTTCTTAACTCTGCTTTAGTTTGTTCTAAGTTGTTGACTTGTTCTCTGTAATTGGAATCCAGTAATGTCTACAGTTTGGCAGAGTTGTAAACCTACCATTTTAGCTTCACCTATGCGTTTATATTTGTCATTCCATAAGTCAGGAACATTATCAGCGATATAATCTTTTCCTTGTAACTCGACATGGTCTTCGGCACAATCTGCATGCTCACTGGCAAGAAAAAACTTAATACCAAGTCATGTTGCTGAATTTTACATTGCGTCCAATGCAATATTTTGGACTATGCTTCTAACGTTCATTTCGATGTAACTCTTAAAACTTCGTCTAGCTCCATTTGAATAAACAACCTGAAATCCTTTGTCAATTCCATATTCGATTTGACGTTTAATTGCATCAAACAATATTTTCGTTTCAGATTGTCTCATATCGAAATGAGCTAGTACATTTGCTCGTTGCCGCATTCGTGCATCATATCGAATTGTATTTACTAACTCATTGTTTTTAATCATTGCCTGTCTATACAAAATGTCATATTGACCTTTTGCAATCTACACAATACTAATCCTGATGCAAGTTTTAGCACTATCTAGAACAACACAACTCTAAAACTCCTTTACATAATGACAAAGTTTAA
>LFRX01000009.1 GCA_001512985.1 Acholeplasmatales bacterium DTU056 | reverse complement strand
TATATGATCTCTTCTAATAACACTAACAACTGTTCGAAGTATAATCTTAATATCCATCCATAAATTATATTTTTCTACATACTCCAAATCATATCTAAATGTTTGTTCCCAAGTGTTATCATTACGTCCATTTACTTGAGCTAATCCAGTTAGTCCAGGACGAATTGACTGTCTTTTCATAATTATTTCATCGAAAAATACCATATCTCTAACTAATTTTGGTCTAGGTCCTACAATACTCATATCACCTTTTAAAATATTAAATAGTTGTGGTAGTTCATCTAATGAAGTAGAACGTAAAAACTTACCAAACTTAGTTAAGCGTTCAGCATCAGGTAATAAATTCCCATTTTCATCTTTTGCATTTGTCATAGATCTAAATTTATACATTGTAAATAATTTGCCATTCTTACCAGGTCTAATTTGTCTAAAAATAACTGGACTACCTAGTTTGATTCTAACTAAAATAGCAACTATTAAATAGACAGGTAATAGTATAATTATACAAATTAGTGATAAAGTAAAATCAAAAAATCTTTTAAAAAACCTTTTATACATTGATTCTCCCTCGATTGCTAGTTTGCTGATTTTTTAATAAGTCGATTAGATCTTTATTAAAAATAAAAGTCTTTTTTTAATTAAAACAAAATGTTTTAACTTTTTTAACTTTTATTTATAGAAAAAAATATTATCAGCATCAACTAATTTTAAAGTCTATTTATAAATTCAAATATAATTAATTGATTGTGATAATATCCACCTTCTTAGATAATTTTGTAATATTTAATCTTTATATAAATTGTACCACAATCTATCAATTTTTGCAATAATAAAAAAATATAACAGAAATTTACATAAAAATCAACATATGAATTGAAAATATTTGTCAATTAAATTATACATCTTTAATAATAAAAAATATATATTTAAACGTTTTCTATATAAAAATGCATCTAGTAATCTAGATGCATTTTAATTATTTTACATTATATTTAGTTACAATAACTTTATCATTTTCATTAAAATGTGATCCTAAACCAAAGACGATACCATTTGATCTATCTAAATATTTTCCTGTCCATAATGCTTGACCAGGTTGTAAAGTTACTATTGTACTTCGGTCAGTTTTGTTATTATATAGATGTAAAATCGTTCCGTCGATATCAATTACAATTACTGCGGAAACAGCTGAAGCTGTAGGTTCATCTATTCTTTTTCCTAATGACTCAAGTGTAAAACTTACTGAATTTTCACCAACATTGATGTACAATGTTCCAAGTGAACCTAGCCCGCTATTTGTTCCTAATATTTCAGGATTAGTAATCATTCCCTCTCCATCTAATTCAATTGCCTGTACGATGAAATGAAGATTATTACCACGTTTTAGAGTATATCCACTCCATCCAAGATGTTTAGTATCTGTTTTTGGCTCATTTTGTGAAATAGAGTATGGATCACCATAGTAAAATTGGCCGATTTCATCTACTCCAGTAATTCCAAAATTTATTTCCAGTGTCATTACTATCCCTTTATAACGGGCTTCAATTACTCTAACTTGAGTTGTTACGCGTTGAACTAATAACTTACCATTTTCTATATCAAATAACGATTCATCCTCCCCTTCCGCATATCCCCATTCTAATCCAGGATATGTAGGGAAGGTATAATCATCTATTATATGTCGTGGAACTTGTGAAACAATTGAAGATAATGTTTCATAGTCAACATTTACAATTTTATATTGAGTTGTTTCACTTAAAATAGTATGCACTTTTCCATCTTGAAGATACATCAAGTAAACTTTGGCATTTATAGTTGTTCCTACATCAACTGTTCTTTTAATAACTGAGAATTCATTATTGTTTGAAAATTTTAAGGCTTTTACTCTAATAACATTTGGAGTATCAAAGTCAAAATTAGTACTATTTGACTCATATAACAACATTCCTGCTTCTACAAACTCCACTCCAGTTGGTAAATAAAATCTTCCAACAAACGCTACCCCTTCACCCGTTTTTACTCCTTTATTAAAAATAAAGGCAATTGGTTGTTTTGCAATGTTTGTACTTGATGCTTCAATATTTAAGTCTTGATAAACACTAATTGTATATTCTTTATCAAAGCTTGCTAAAACTCCATCTATTTTCCAATGATTAAAGGAGTTTGCAAAAGACTGGTCTATAGATAAGGTCAGTTTAGTTCCATATGGAACTTGTTTTGTAATTGTATTGACCCCATCAAATATTGTAACTTTATATATTGGTCTATCATCTTTAACATATATTGCTCGAATAATAATATCTTCTGTTACTTTATCAAGTGGATATGACCAATGACTAAAACGATAGTCATTTTGTTCTTGAGGTATTGTAGGCGGAGCAATTTCGCTAGCATCATTTACTTCTTGGAATTTTAATAAATCATTATTTGAATCTACAAAAGCCACCCCAATTTTGTTTTTATGTACAAAGTATCCTTTGTAATGAACATTTTGAACAGTATAGAAAGTATAATTAGTATTTTGACTAATTACTTTATTTCCTTCTGTTAAGAACATGAAACGATAATTTGGATTTGAATTGTTAACATAAACACTATTTGGTGTACCGAATAATACCCGTGAATTTAGTACTGAAAGTAATGTGTTATTAACATTATCACTTACTGTAACATTATAATAAACCTTTTCTGTTCCAAATAGTGTTCCTTCGCCAAGTTGATTAGCACCATCAATAGCTCTTATTCCATAATTATATGTTTTTCCAACTTCTACTATATCTTCAAAAACTGGAAATTCAGAAGTATCAACACCTAAGATTTGATAAATTTGACTTGAATCATCAAAATTAATCTTACCAGTACTACGATAGATTACATATCCTCGTGCACCTGGTATGTTATCCCATGTTAAAATATTTTTATTACCTTGTGTCTGAATACTTGCATTTGGAATTTTTCCAAGTGGATCACGTGCAATAGTCCCAATTATAGGTCTTAATACTTTCGTATTCCACATATCATTCTTTAAAATCTCTAGTCCTGGATACTGACTAACTTGGGATTTGATTTGCTTTAGACTAAAAATACTAGCCCCTTTAATTTCTGGAATTTTCGAATTATATCTTATTTGCATTTCAATTTCATATGGATTCGAACGCCAGCTATCATCCG
>LFRX01000035.1 GCA_001512985.1 Acholeplasmatales bacterium DTU056 | reverse complement strand
TGAAATCTTTCATTTTATCACCCCTTTTTTTAAAAAGGGTGGTATTATCCACCCCGTTTTTTTAACAATACCAAAATGCCGCTCCGCAAATTACCAACAAAATAAATAATACTAAAATGAATGCATAACGATCAGTCCCGTGTGTATATACGACTTGTGTTTTGCAAGAAGTATCTTGGGTGCTCATTATTTCACCTCCCTACTTTATATAATATGAATCAAAACTGGATTTGCTAAATAAAGTAGGGGATAAAAATGAATATTGATATTTTTTGTTTCATATAATGAATTGAATTATTCAGGGGGGAAATAATGAAATCAAGTTTAAAATCTCATACCGAAATCTCCTATGCATATAGTCTTGGGGAAACAACAGTCAATAAAAAAACTAATGCTTATCTTGATATTGAATTACGTTATATTGATTTAAAAATTAAAAAAACGGCACATAATTATTTTTATAAACCAGGTGATGAATTAAAATATTCAATCATTATTACCAATGTTGGTAATCATTTAGCCGAAGAAGTGTTTGTTGTTGATGATATTAGGAATTTAACTTTTATAGAAAATTCATGTTTAGTTGTCAAAGATGGAGTTATTTTAGATAACATTAATCCAAAAATTAATGATAATCATCTTACTTTTGATATTGGTAATGTTGATCCCAATTCCACAGTGATTATTAATTACAAAGCTTATGCAAATGAGGAAATTAATTTAGATGAACCGTTATCAAATCAAGCATCAGTTTATGCTAAGCGAGTCAATCGAATTGATTCTAATTTAGTAAATATTGAGCAAAAATTCGCACAAATCAGCACTACCAAAAATTGTTCAAAACAATATGTATATAACCATGACTTATTAGATATTTATCTATACTTAAAAAATACTGGTAATATCAGTGTAAAAAATATAAAAATTTCAGAAAAACTTCCTAATGGCTTCGTTCTTTCAGATGAAGAAAGTATTTTATTAAATGATATGCCATATGAAAATTTTGAATATAATCTTGAACAAAACACACTGACAATTTTTATTGATGAATTACCATCAAATTCCGAATCCAAAATTACTATCAAAGGACAAATACAAATTAAATGAATATAAGTAATAATAAAAAAGTAATTTAAAATTAAAAAATCTCTATATTAAAAATTAGAATATATAAAAAGAAGCTGTATGATGATAAAAATACAGCTTCTTTTATTTAAAGTTTTTTTAATAATACATTTAAGCTTTTTTGTCGATAAATAATTTGTTCAAAATATCGGTGAAAATAATTAACATTATTGTTACAGATCAACCGAATAAATTATTATAATGATTTTTAT
>LFRX01000031.1:13887-53895 GCA_001512985.1 Acholeplasmatales bacterium DTU056 | reverse complement strand
GAATAAGTTTGTTGCTTTAGTAGATGGGGAAGCAACTGTTGTTGCAGAACTTGAAGGATATGATGTCAAAGTTACCGTTACGGTTAAAGTAATAAAATTACATAAAATTACTTATCACTTAGATGGCGGAACATTAACTGATAAAGTTGAGGAGTTTAAAGCTAGTGATTTACCAATTACTTTAAATGAACCTACAAAACCTGGATATCGATTCTTAGGATGGTATTTAGAAAGTTCATATGAAAATAAAATAACTCAACTTACAGAAGCTAAAGATTATACATTATATGCTAAATGGGAAGAACTTCCACCACAAGAATATACTATTACATATGAATTAAATGGCGGAACCATTCAAAATCCAAAAACAACATTTACTGAAGATGACTTACCGCTAACACTTCCAACTCCAACAAAAGAAGATTATACGTTTGCTGGATGGTACTTAACAAGTGACTTTAGTGGTAATCCAGTTACTCAACTTACAGAAGCGAAAAATGTCACTTTATATGCTAAATGGGAAGCAATTCAATATACTATTACATATGAATTAAATGGTGGTACATTAACTAATGCACCAACTAAGTTTACTAAAGATCAATTACCACTTACATTACCAACTCCAACAAAAGAAGGCAAAGAATTTGCTGGATGGTATTTAACAAGCGACTTTAGCGGTAATAAAGTAACTGCTATTACAACTAAAGGTAATGTAACAGTTTATGCTAAATGGGAAGATCCAGTAGATACAAGTAAAGTATATGTTGGTAAAGATGTTGCTGGAAAAGAATATGGTTCAATCATATTATATAGTAACACATACTTTATTGTTGGAAGAACAGCGTTTGAGACATTTGGTCAAGCGTTGAATGTTACTACTGGAAAAATTATTGTTGGTCCAGGTGAATATACTGAATCATTTACAATTTCTAAATCAAATATAGAAATCGCAGGGCCTGGTAAAAATGTTCCATTAGATATTCCAGCGGAACAATTAACCGAACAAGAAGCAGTAATGAAAGGTACTATTACACTTGCTAACAATCTAAAAGGTATTACAATTAGAGGATTATACTTTACAGGAAGTGCAAAAATTAAATCAACAGGCAAAATTGAAACATTTAAATTTATTGAAAATAAAGTTATCGATACTGATGAAGCAACAAGTACTTGGGCATTATCAAGAGAAAATGTCCCAGCATTCTTATCATTATATAATGAAGATACTAATATTTCTAATATTAGTAAAGATATCGAAATATCTAATAACTACTTTATTAATGTTTCTGAATATAACGTAAGTATAGCTCGAGTTGAAAATGTTTTAATAGCATACAACCAATTTAAAAATTTCAATCGTGATGCTATCCGTTTAGACGGTGGATATAACGGTGGAAAATTCACAGTTCAATACAATATTTTTGAAAATGATATTCGCCAAGGTTATAATGGAATATATCTAAGAATTTACGGTGGAGATGGAGTATATCTATCGCGTCATACAATTGAAATTTATTACAATACATTCAAAAATATTGGTCAAGATCAGGAATTTTCTGGTGCTATCTCTGCTCGTAACTATAATGAAAAAGGTGCCAAAATTGATATTAAATATAACTATTTCGAAAATTGTATTAATTATCTGTCATTAAGAAATAATGCGACTGCTGAAAATCATACACAATATAAATGGATTGCTGATATTAACCATAATGGATTCTTCGGAATTCCTCAAAAATTCTATTTCACAAATGTTAGTGGAACAGATAATACAACAACTAACCCACCATTAGCAAACTTTGACAAAAACTATTTCGAAGATAATAATGGTAATCCAATTACTGATTTAACTTCATATCAAGCTAAATTTGTAAACGTCGCAAGTAATAAAGATCATTATCAAAGCCGAAGTAGTTTTGAAAATTATGTTAATGAGCAAAAAAATAAAACTCCTACGGCAATCCAAATTAAAAACCCAGTTGATAAACTAAACATCTATGATACATATCAATTAAATGTGATTGTTTTACCGGATGGTGTCGACCAACGTGTATCATATAGTTCTAGTGATACAACAATTGCAATTGTTTCACCAGAAGGATTAATCACAGCCTTAAAAGAAGGTACTGTTATTATTACGCTTAACAGTACAATCCGTCCAACTGTAGTTGTTACATTAGAAATTACAGTTATTCGTCCAGCATCAATTGAAGTTTCTTATGAAGGTAGCGGTGTACTAGCGGTTGGAGAAAAATTGGATATTAGTTATACATTACTTAATGTACCTGGTAATGATACTATTATTTGGTCATCATCAAATGAAACTATATTAACTGTTGACCAAAACGGGCGAGTAACAGCTGTTGCTCCTGGAAATGCATCAATCACTTTAAGAGGTACACAAAGTAATCTTGAAACAACAATTGGATTAACAGTTTATAATGATAGCGAAATTGACCCATTACTAAAATTACTTGCAATAAATAACCGTGGTCGTTTATTTACTCGAGTAATAGGTTATTATGGTTCAGAAGTGTACTACAATCGCATTTATAACTCTGTAAACCGTTTCTTACCTGAACCTTTAGAAATTGAAGAATTATTACTTCCAACATCAAAGGAAAACCATCCAAATCGTAAAAAAGATTCTATTGAATATATTACAGTTCATGATACAGGAAACTCTGGTGCAGGATCAACCGCAAGAGCTAACGGTAACTATATGTTAAGTAGTTCAGGCGAGCAAGCAGGCGTATCATGGCATTACACAGTTGGAAACGATGGAATCTTCAAGCATATGGATGAAGACCAAGTTGCATGGCATGCCGGTGACGGAGGAACATATATAAAATTTGACAAATATGATACTGGTGTTAAAGCCACTGTACTTCGTCCAAAAGTATCGATTAGTGGTGGATATCTATACTTTAATGGAATAAAATCTAATATTCAAGTTCCAAGTGGTGGAACAAGAATTAATGATGAAGGTGGATTATTAGTATTCATCGGAAACAACGGTAACTATTATGTTGGTCCATTGTGGTCAAATAATGGTGTGGTTGTTAATAGAGGTGGAAACTATAACGCAGTAGGTATTGAAACCGCTGTTAATAATGGTTCTGATGTCTACTATACTTGGTTAAGAACCGCAAAATTGGTTGCTGATATCATGGTAAGAAATAATTTAACTATGAGTCAAGTTGGTTTCCATCGTCACTTTAGTAATAAAATGTGTCCACAAACAATGATTCGCGCAAATCTACAAGAAGAATTCTTATCACTTGTAGAATTAGCATATATAATTCGCAAAGATTATAATGACTATACAATCGAATTTGTAAGTCATAGTCCAACTATTATTGATAATAATGGTCGTGTTATTAATCCGCCGGCCAAAACAACTAACGTTCAATATACTATTACGATAAAAAAAGGTAATTTCTCACAATCAATTACATTGAACGCACTAGTTCCAGGTCAATATACATGGTAATTTGACTCCTTTCTAAACTTGAAAAAGCAGGTATTTGGTAATCAAATACCTGCTTTGCCAAATTAATTATTAATTGATTACTACACTAACTGTAGCAGGAAAGAGAAATATAAATGCTTAGATATCTTATGCCAAATTATTCTTTCTTTGGGTATTTTTATTTGTTATTATTTTAGTTATATCAAAAATTATATTCTAAAATGAATAAGCTTAATTTAGAAAATTATCCAAGTAATAAAAAGAATAAATATTTTATCAGCCAAACAACTTCTCTTGCATCGTTTGTAGTAATATGTTTTATTGGGAATGCAGCATTAAATGTATTCTATCATAACCAACAAAATGGTGAAAATGATGTTGCTAATGGAAATTTATTAAATAAGATCGTCTTTATTATGGCTACTATTTGAATATTAGGCGCTTTTGTTTATTCTTTCATCTGGGAAAGAAAAATGAACAAAAATATAATGTTAGTATTTCTAAAATACCCGCTAAAACTATTTACATCGGGTTATTTACATTACAATTACATTTTTCCTTGGTAATAACAGGAATAAGTGATATTATATGTGATTATTATTTAAACAATAGTTACTTTTTAGTTTGGTTTGCATTATCAACTAGTGCTTTTGGAATTTTATTTATAAAATTATTTAAAGATATAAAAAAGCATATAGATCAAACATTGAAAAAAACAATAGGTATTTTCACGATTAGTTTTCAATATATATGCTTTTGCTTTTAATAATTGATATAATTTCTAAAAAATAACGAAAATAAGGCTTCTCAAGGAAGCCTTATATTTTTTTTGAAGTGAAAATTTCTTGAATTGTCTCATAGTCTGAATATTTAAAACAACCTTCGTTAGTTTCAAAATATTCATCATTTCCTTTTCCGGTTACAATTACAATATCATTTTCTTTGGCAATTTTAATGGCTTTTTCAATAGCTTTTTTTCTATCAATAATTATCTCGTAGTTATTAGTTTTGATAAGCGATATCATTTGTGAAATAATGTCATAGGGATCTTCGCTGCGATAATCTTCCGAAGTAAAAATAACATAATCGGCATTATTCGTTGCCACTTGCCCAATTAAATGGCGTTTATATTTATCCTTTTCCCCCGCACTTCCGCAAACCCCGATGATTCTACCATTAGTTTTTGAACGTAAATTTTTTAAGACTTCATATAAAGCATTTGGAGTATGTGCAAAATCAATATATATTTTAAAAGGTAAATCGGTTGATACTAATTGTAACCTTCCCGCAACACTTGGCATTTGTATGATTTTTTCTTTTAATGTTTCGTTGGGAACCTTAAAATGTTTAGCAACAATAATGGCAGCTAAAAGGTTTGATAAGTTATATGATTCAAAAACATTTGTTTGATATATAGTTGGTTGATTATTTTTTGATAATAATGTAAATTCAAGATAATCGCTTTTATTTACAATATTAGTAATTTGATAATCAGCATTTGTTTGGATACTAAAGGTTACTTTTGGGACGCGAATAAAATTTGAATATTTACTATCGCGATTTACAATTGCTAAACCGTTTTTCTTTAATTGCTTAAAAAGGATTAGTTTAGCTTGAAAATAATTATACATATTTTTGTGAGTATCAAGATGTTCATAAGTTAAATTAGTAAAAATTGCAACATCAAAATTAATTCCATATAAACGATTATTAATTAATCCTTGGGAAGATGCTTCAAGGCTAACGTATTTAATATTAGCCTTTTGTAATTCATAAAGAGTTCTTACAAATAAACAATATGGAAGAGTTGTATAAGAAGTTTTAATAATCTTATCATAATAAACAATGCCATTCGTTCCAATATAGGCACAATCATTACCAAGAAGATGTTTAATATATGAAGCTGTTGTGGTTTTACCATCGGTTCCCGTGACACCAATTAACTTTAATTTTTTCCAAGGATATCGATAGAACTTAGCAATTAATTCATAAAATACTTTTTGAATACTATTAACCTTGATTACAACCACATTATCTAACAAAATATCTTCTTCGGTTAAAATAGCTTTTGCGCCTTTGGATATGGCCTCGTGAATAAAGTTAAGACCATTATATTTAGTTCCCTTTTTACAAATAAAAAGATTACCTGCATCAAGATAACGTGTATCATCACTTATGCCGGTAATCTGTAATTTCTTTAGTAATTTAATAATCTTATTTACTTTCATATAGATCTTTCCTTCAGTTTATAATCATTACATTATATGAAGGAAAGAAGAAGAATATTAAATATTTAAATGGTAAAACAATAACTTTCTACTTTATTTGGTAGATACAAAATAGCATAATATTGATTTTGATACTTCTCAATTCTACAATACCTATATAACATATCCATATTCAAATGTGGATACAAAACAGTCATTTTTTGAAAAACATCCTTTTTTTCTTGTGGAGTAAGGGGATTATCCCACCATATTTTTGGTCGGATTTTAAAATGGGATAAATAGTCTTGTTTTAAGAGAAATAAAATATAGTCGCTGTCAAGATTAGGATTAGTTTTAAGGAAATTATAAACATTTAAAAATAGTTCATGTAATTGATAAGTTAGACTATTGAGGTTGTTATTTATAAAATATACCCCAACTTCAAAAAAGAAATCATAAGGCTGATAATAATTGTTTGTGACTAGATAATGAATAGTTTGATTAAATAGTCCCCTATTATATAACCTATTTACCATCTTTTCTACAATCCTAATCTCTTCAAGATCTTCTTTACTAATGTATTTATTTTCAATTACTTCATAAGGAGCAGTATTAGAAAAGACATATTGATGAAGTTCTTTTTCCTTACTAATTTGGGTTCCTTTCAATTCTTTTAAAAAACCAAGTTGAAGTTCGTGCGGAAAAAGCAGGAAAGTATCGTTAAACGACTTTTTAAAACTTTCTTTATTTTCATAAGGTAATCCCGCGATTAAGTCTAAATGTAAGCCGACCTTGTCACGTAATAAGTTGATATTTTTAGCTAATTTTTCAAAATCAAGAGTCCGTCTTATTGCTTTAGTTGTTTGTGGATTTGTTGTTTGAACTCCTATTTCAAAGCGAAAATATCCAGGTCGAGCATATTTGATAATATAATCAATGATTTGTCTATTTAGAATATCACCAACAACTTCAAATTGAATAGTTGTATAGTTATTATCATTTTCAATTAAAAATTTTAATATTTCTAAGGCGTTTTTTAAGTGAATGTTAAAACTACGATCTAAAAATTTGATAGTTTTAACTTTTTTTCTTAAAAGTTCAGATAAATTACTTTTAACTAAGTCAAGCGGAAAAGGCCTAATTCTAGGCTCTAATGAAGCCATACAATAAGTACAGTTGAAGCAACACCCACGACTGCTTTCAAAATAAATTATTTTATGCTCAAGGTCATCGACAAAGTGATGAGCAGGTTTAATATTATTAATATCAGGAAGTTTATCATAAGTGAAATGAACTTGATTGTTTTGTTGATAATAAAGGTTGCTTACGTTAGTAATCGGACGCAAATTTTGTAAATATTCAAGTAATTCATTAAATGATTCTTCCCCTTCATTTTTAATAATATAATCAATTTTAAAGTTAGTAAAAAAGTAATCAGCCTGATAACTTACTTCAGGTCCTCCTAATAGAATAGTTCCATTAAAATTTATTTGTTCTAAATGTTTCAAAATCCTTTTTACTATTTCAACATTCCATATATATACGCTAAAACCAAGTAAGTCATAATTGGTTTTAGTGATTTTTTCTATTATTGATTCAATGTTGTCTTTTATGGTGAATTCAATATAGTCAACAGGATATTTTGAGTTAGCAACAATTTGATATACACCATATCCAGGATGAATATATTTGGAATTAATTGCGACTAGTAATGATTTCATTTAATCACCTTTTTAATTTTAGTTATAAATATTATAACTAATGAACAAAATAAAAGCAATGTAAAGCTATTTCTTAGAATTGGTAATTTTTCAAAATAGGACTAGTATTTTTTGTGATAATATGCTATAATAAATTGAATTAGTTTTTGATTCAAGTTCGTGTTAAAAATTATAAAACGGAGGAGTTTTTATGTCAAAAAAAGTTTTTGCGTCAATGGATGGTAACCAAGCCGCAGCGTATTGTGCATATGCCTTTACAGAAGTAGCTGGTATATATCCAATCACACCATCCTCACCAATGGCGGAATTTGTTGATGAGTGGGCCAGCCAAGGTAAGAAAAACTTGTTTGGAACTCCTGTAAAAGTTGTTGAAATGCAATCTGAAGCAGGAGCAGCCGGAACTGTTCATGGTTCATTACAAGCTGGGGCTCTAACAACGACATTTACAGCTAGTCAAGGGTTATTATTAAAAATCCCTAATATGTATAAAATTGCTGGTGAATTATTACCAGGTGTAATTCATGTTTCTGCACGTAGTATCGCAGTTCAAGCATTATCTATTTTTGGAGATCATCAAGATGTTATGGCTGCCCGTCAAACTGGTTGGGCAATGCTTGCAACATCTAGTGTTCAAGAAGTTATGGACTTAGCTGGTGTAGCACACCTTTCTGCAATCAAATCCAGCATACCATTCTTACATTTCTTTGATGGATTTAGAACATCACATGAAATTCAAAAAATCGAAGTTATGGACTATAGTGAATTTGCACGTTTACTTGACTGGGATAAAGTCCAAGAATTTAGAAATCGTGCTTTAAGTCCAAATCGTCCAGTAACTCGTGGTTCTGCACAAAATGATGACGTATATTTCCAAGCTCGAGAGGCTCAAAATGTTTTCTATGAAAGAGTTCCTGAGATCGTAGAAGAATATATGAATGAAATTAGTAAAATTACTGGGCGTCAATATGCTCCATTTGTTTACTATGGAGATGAAAATGCAACTGACATTATCATTGCAATGGGTTCAGTAAATGAAACCATTAAAGAAGTTGTTGATTTCTTACGTCAAACTGAAGGACGCAAAGTTGGTTGTGTAGTTGTACATCTATATCGCCCATTCTCAGTTAAACATTTATTAAGAGTTATTCCAAAAACAGTTAAAAGAATTGCTGTATTAGATCGTACTAAAGAACAAGGTTCAGCTGGTGAACCACTATATCTTGATGTTAAAGCAGCATTTTATAATCAAGAAAATCGTCCATTAATTATTGGTGGTCGTTACGGATTATCAAGTAAAGATACAACACCAGGACAAATTATTGCAGTATTTGATAATTTAGCTAAAGGCGAAAATGCAAAAGATAGATTTACAATTGGTATTACCGATGATGTAACATTTACATCACTTGAAGTTACTCGTGAACCAAAAGTTAACGACCAAGCAACTTCCGAATTAATTTTCTATGGTTTTGGTAGTGACGGTACAGTCGGGGCTAATAAAAACACTATTAAACTAATTGGTGATAGCACTGATTTATATGTTCAAGCGTACTTTGCATATGACTCTAAAAAATCTGGTGGGGTCACACGCTCACATTTACGTTTTGGACCAAAACCAATTCGTTCAACTTACTTAATTAAACAAGCTGATTTCTTATCATGTTCGATGGATGTTTACTTACAAAAATTTGACTTAATCAAAGAAATTAAACATGGTGGAACATTCTTACTAAATACTGATAAAACTGACGAACAATTAATTGAATTCTTACCAAATAAAGTTAAAAAAGCATTAGCAGAAAAAGAAATTAAAATGTTTGTTATTGATGCTAACACTTTAGCTCAAAAAATTGGATTAGGTGGACGCACCAATACAATCATGCAATCAGCATTCTTTAAACTAAATGAGCAAATTTTACCATATGCTAAAGCAATTGAATTAATGAAAGAATTTGCAACTAAGTCATATGGTCGTTTTGGACAAAATGTTGTCGAAATGAACCATAAGGCTATTGAACACGGTGGCGATTCATTACGTGAATTCTCAATTGATCCTGCTTGGGCAAAATTAGATATTGAAGAAAAAGTGGTTGATGAAAATATTCCACACTTTGTAAGAACAATCGCTCAAGAAGTGAATGCAATTCGTGGATATGATTTACCAGTTTCAGCTTTCGAACCATACGTTGATGGTTCAATGGCCCCTGGTACCACAGCATATGAAAAACGTTATATTGCCACTCATGTTCCAGTATGGATTCCAGAAAACTGTATCCAATGTAATCAATGTTCATTTGTATGTCCACATGCAGTTATTCGTCCATTCTTAGTAACTCCTGAAGAAAAAGCAGCGGGACCACAAGATGCAGTATATTTAACACCAAATATTAAAGGATTAGAAGGATTAGAATATTCAATTCGTATTTCTGTTGCGGATTGTACAGGATGTGGCGTATGTGCGAACACATGTCCAGGAAAACGTGGTGAAAAAGCGTTAGTTATGACTGATATTTCTGAAGTAATTGCGAAAGGTAATGACGAACGCGATCGTTACTTCTTCGATAATGTGACATATAAATCTGATTTATTAGATACTACTGCTAACCCACGTAATAGCCAATTTGCACAACCATTATTTGAATTCTCTGGCGCATGTGCTGGATGTGGTGAAACACCATATATTAAATTAATAACTCAATTATTTGGCGATCATATGTTAATTGCCAATGCTACTGGATGCTCATCAATCTATGGTGCAAGCTTCCCAGCAACTCCATATACAACTAACAAAGATGGTTATGGACCTGCTTGGGCAAACTCATTATTTGAGGATAATGCGGAATTTGGATTTGGTATGAGAATTGGTACTGAAACACTTCGTGCCCGCATTGCCTTAGAAATGGAAAAAGGATTAGAAGATGAAAATCTAGCACCAGAAGTTAAAGAGTTATTTAATGAATGGTTAGAAAAACGCAATAGTAGTTTGGAAACTCGCCGAATTGCTAAACAATTAACTTCATTATTAGAAAAACTAGATACTGATTATGCTAAAGAAATTTACAACTTACGCGATTATCTAGTGGCTCGTTCACAATGGATTATCGGTGGAGACGGTTGGGCATACGACATTGGCTTTGGTGGATTAGACCATGTTATTGCTAATAATGAAAATGTTAATATCCTAGTACTTGATACCGAAGTTTACTCTAATACCGGCGGTCAAGCGTCAAAATCAAGCCCAACAGCCGCGATCGCAAAATTTGCAGCTGCTGGTAAACAAGTTAAGAAAAAAGACCTAGCCGCAATCGCTATGAGTTATGGTCACGTATATGTAGCTTCTATTTCTCACGGCGCAAGTCAAGCACAAATGCTTCGTGCAATTAAAGAAGCTGAAAGTTACGATGGGCCATCACTAATTGTGGCTTACTCTCCATGTATTTCTCACCAAATTAAAGCTGGTATGGGTAAATCACAAGAACAAGCTAAATTAGCAGTTGAATGCGGATACTGGGTCAACTTCCGTTACGATCCACGTTTAGTTAAAGAAGGTAAAAATCCATTCCAATTAGATTCTCGTGAACCAAATTGGGATAAATATGAAGAATTCTTATTAAGCGAAAACCGCTATGCTCGTTTAAAACAAATCAATCCAGAAGCTGCTAAAGAACTTCTAGAAAAAAATAAACGTGATGCTCAACAAAGATATCGTATGTATAAACGTTATGCATCAATGGATTTCTCTAACGAAGCTGAAACAGTTGATGGTGAATAAAAAATTTCAGGGTTTCTTAAAAAGAAACCCTGATTTTTAAATCGAGGGAGAATATGTTTAAATACACATTATGTTTTATAATTTATCAAAATCAAGTATTATTATTAAATCGTAACAAAAATCCCTGGATGGGAAGATGGAATGGTGTCGGGGGAAAAATAAATGAAGGTGAAGATAAATTTAGCGCAATAAAAAGAGAAATAATTGAAGAAACACAAATTAATCCCGATAACCTAGATTTAAAATATCGCGGAATCGTAACTTGGAATGAACCAACTGGAGAAATTCTCGGATTACATTTATTTGTCGGATTTTTAAATGAACCACTTTCCTTTAAAGTTCCACTTAAAACTCGTGAAGGAATTCTAGATTTAAAGCCAATCGAATGGGTTAGTGACTTTAAGAATTTAGGGCTAGTTGATAATATTCCATATTTTTTTCCAAGAATATTACAAGATGATAAATTATATCAATACCATTGTCATTTTGAAAATGAATTAATGCAAAGTGTAGAGATTAAATTATTGACATAAAATTAAATGATTATGCATCTTTAAAAATAGGTTAAACTATTTTTAAAGATGTTTTTTTATTATATAACAAAGATAATTAAGCGTATTCAAAATTAATATATTTAATGCAAAATCGAGTAAAGTTTGGTATAATAGAAAAGGCACAGAATCGAGGTAAGATAATATGAAGAGATTTTTGACTTTTTTTCTTATAATATTAACAGCTATTCTTTTAGTAGGATGCGATGATACTCCAAAAAATAAGAACAAATATACTCAGCATGTTTTTTACTTAGAAGAGGCCTTTAGTATTATGCCGGTAATTGATATCCGTGTTCCAAATCAATATTTAACTAAAGCTAAGAAAGAGCAATTAGAAAATGATTTAAACAAAATAGTTTTAAATTTAGATAAAAAATTTAATATTCAGAACCGCGGAGATGGATATAAGACTGAATTAATGAAAGTAAATGAAAATGCCGGAATCGCTCCTGTAAAAGTATCTGAAGAAGTAATAAAAATCCTAAAAAAAGCAATCGAAGCCGCAGAACTTTCGATATGTGAGTCTTGTGATAATAAGGCATTATTTGATCCAACGATTGCCGTAGTGTGGGATTTATGGAATTTTACAAATAATTATTATGATGAATTAGAAGACAATCGAACTAATCCCCCAGCTGATGAAGACATCCAAGCCGCTTTACAATTAGTTGATTTTAGAAAAATTATTATCGATGAAGAAAATAGCACCGTTTTTTTAGCTGAAAAAGGGATGAAAATAGATTTAGGTGGAATTGTAAAAGGGTATGCGGCGGATAAGGTAAAAGAGTATTTACTTTCTCAAGGAGTTACTAAAGCAATAATAGATATCGGCGGAAATATTCATACTATTGGAAGCGGTGTTGCTAATGATGGCAAAGATCGTTCATGGCGTTTAGGATTACAAACACCATTTGCCGGACCATTTAACACATTGCCATCAATATTTGGAACATATATAATAGATGATTTAACAATTGTTACTTCAGGGATATATGAAAGATATATCAAAGATGAAGACGGCAATGATTATCATCATATCCTTGACCCGCGGACAGGATATCCTTTTGATAATAATGTAGTAGCTGTATCGATTATTACTACTAATTCAATGTGGGCTGATGCTTTATCAACATCAATCTTTGCATTAGGGTTAGACGAAGGAATGCGTAAAATTGAAAGTATGGATGGGGTTGAAGCAGTATTCGTTGTAAAAAATGGTGACTCTTATGAAGTATATATTTCTAGTGGGGCGAAAGATAATTTTATTTACAATGAAAAAATGAATGACTATAAATATGCATTCAAAGGAATATACAAAGGAGAGTAGCAATGGCTAAAGAGTTAGTTATAAAAGATTTGCATGTTTCAGTAGAAGGAAAAGAGATATTAAAAGGAATAAATTTAACTGTCAAATCGGGAGAATTTCATGCAATTATGGGACCAAATGGTACTGGGAAGTCTACCCTAGCTTCTGCGATTATGGGACATTATCGTTATGAAGTAACTGCGGGTGAAATTACTTTAAACGGCGAAAATGTTTTAGAAATGAGTGTTGACGAACGAAGTCGCAAAGGTATTTTTCTTGCAATGCAATATCCACGAGAAATAAGCGGGGTTACTAATTCAGATTTCATTCGCACCGCTTTACAAGCCCGTCAACCGGAGGGTAAAAAAATATCAATTTTCCAATTTGCTCGTGAATATGATAAAGCTGTTTCGGAATTAAAAATGCGTAGCGACTTACCACATCGTTATGTTAATGAAGGATTTTCAGGTGGCGAAAAGAAACGTAATGAGATTTTACAAATGAAAATGTTAAAACCTAATTTTGCAATTTTAGATGAGATTGATTCCGGACTTGATATTGATGCTTTAAAAATTGTTGGTGAGAACATTAATAATATGCGTAGCGATGATTTTGCCGCCATCATTATCACCCACTATGAACGATTATTAGATTATGTTGATGTTGATTATGTTCATATTTTATTAGATGGACGCATTGTTCGAACTGGAGGACGGGAATTAATTGCTAAGATTGATGCTGAAGGATATGATTGGTTAAAGGAAGAGTTGGGAATTGTTGATGAAGTACCACTAAGACTATCTTTACGAAGTTGTGCAAATAATAGTAGAACGAATAAATAATGGTGATTATCAATGACACAATTACTAGCAAAGGTAAAAAGCTTAATTAATCAAGATGATTTATATATAATATTTTTAAATGGGAATGTAATTGAAAATAATATAAATTCAAATATAAAAATTAACAAGTCAACAAGTAATTTAATGGATCCTAAAATCTCTAATGAGCAAAATTTTATTCATATAGCCATCAGTCAAGACACTAAATTAAAAATTTTTCATATAATAAATGAAGAAGGCAGTTTTACGCAAGAAATTGAAGTAACTAATCAAAATAATATTACAATTTATGAATACTTGCTTAATACTACCAAATGTTCTTTCAATTCTAATCTTATAGCAAGTAATAATAGTACTATTAATTATTTTAGTATCAAAGAAGGTTTATCAAATAGTCCCCTAGATTATAAAATAGTAAGTCATTTATTTAATGACTCAAAAATCACTCTTCATAATTTAAATGCTAATAGAAATGTTGTTAATGAATATATTGGTGGTGAATTATTACAATCAGGAAGCGAATATTATGTTTATGCTGTAGATATTAACACCTCACAAGATAAACATCAATTAGACGCTGTTGCTCATCATAAATGTGGTAATTCACTTTCTCGTTTTACTTGCTTTGGAATGGTTAATAATAATTCTCATTCAGTAATTAATACTAATGGATTCATTTACAAACACGCAAGTATGAGTGATATGAATCACAAAATTAAAGGGATAATTCTTGATCCTAAATCAACAATTACAGCGAACCCAATATTAGAAATCGACGATTTCGATGTAGTGGCAGGACATGGAGCTAGCGTTGGTGATATTAGTCAAGAAGATATTTATTATTTGATGAGTCGGGGATTAACATATGAAGAAAGCCGCAAACTAATTTTATCAAGTTTAATTTCCCCAATTTTAGACGGTTTTGATGATCAGTTAATTAATAATTTTGTTTTAGAAATTGTTAATAACAATATATAGATTAAAAAAGGAGCGCATCTATGCTTGATGTTGAAAAAATAAAAAGGGATATACCTTTGTTTCAAAATTATCCAAATCTAATCTACTTAGATTCGTGCGCAACAACCTTAAAACCACGTTATGTATTAGATAAAATGGATGAATATTATCAAGAATATGGTGTTAATATTCATCGAGGAGTATATGAATTAAGTTATCGTGCTACTGAGGAATATGATAAAGCCCGAAAAAAAATTGCAAAATTTATTAATGCTTCATTTGAGGAAGTAATTTTTACCCGCGGGACAACTAATAGTCTAAATATGATAGCTCAAACGTATGGAATGGCAAATATTAATCTAAATGATGAAATCATAACCAGCGAACTTGAACATCATAGTTCTTTACTTCCGTGGATGCAAGTGGCTAAGAAAAAAGGAGCAATTTTAAAATATATTCCATTAAACGATGAAGGTAGGATTACTGTTGAAAACTTTAAAAAAGTATTAACTGATAAAACTAAAGTAGTTGCGATAACATATGTTTCAAATACTATGGGATATCTAACACCGATTAGAGAAATAATTGAATTAGCGCACAAGCAAGGCGCCGTGGTAATAGTTGATGCGGCTCAAGCCGCTCCTCACTTTAAAATTGATGTTTGTGAATTGGATTGCGACTTCTTAGCATTTTCCGCTCATAAGATGCTTGGCCCAACTGGTATCGGGATTCTATATGGAAAAAAATCTCTATTAGATAAAATGGATCCAGAAGAATATGGCGGAGATATGAATAATGATGTGTTTCATGATAATGTGATTGTTAAAGAGACACCATATAAATTTGAGGCTGGAACACCGGCGATTGCTGAGGCGATCGGCCTTGGTGCTGCAATCGACCTATTAGAAAAAATTGGATTTGACAATATTCGTCAACATGAAAAAGAACTTCATAAATATGCTTTAGAAAAATTGTCAAGTGTTTCGGGAATAACAATATATAACAAGACAGCTGATATTGGAATTATTAATTTTAATATTGATGGTGTTCATCCTCACGATGCCTCAACTTTTTTTGATCAAGCTAATATCGCGTTAAGAGCTGGACATCATTGCGCTCAATTGGTTACAAAATGGTTAAAATGTAATGGAACATTACGGGCTTGTTTATATATATACAATAGCAAGCAAGATATAGATATATTTGTAAAAACTGTCCAAGAAGTTGTGGAATTCTTTCGACAATTCAGTGAGGTGTAACAAGTGAACAACTTAGAGTTTTTATATCGACAAATTATTATGGATCATTATAAAAATCCTCGTAACAAAGGATTAAAAGGATATAATCATGTTCATCTTCATAATCCTTCTTGTGGGGATGATGTGATTGTTGAAGCGAAGGTTGAAAATGATGTCATTCAAGAAATAAATCACACAGGTTCTGGATGTGCAATTTGTTGTTCATCAACTTCTGTAATGAGCGAAGTGTTAGCCGGGAAAACTACCCAACAAGCTCTAGACACTATTCAAGATTTTTATCATTTAGTAAAAGGGGAACCCGTTCAAAATGAAGAAGCACTAGGGGATGCGTTAGTTTATCAAGGAGTATCGCAATTCCCTGCTCGGTATAAATGCGCGGTACTTGCTTGGAAAGCATTAGAACAACTGTTAAAAGGAGAGCAAGATGAATAACAAAGATTTTAATAAAATCGATAATATAATTGGTGAATATAAATATGGTTTTACTACTGATGTAAAAAAAGAAGTAGTTAATATAGGTAAAGGATTAAATCTTGAGGTAGTTAAAAAAATATCAGAAATTAAACAAGAACCACAATGGATGTTAGAGATTAGAATGAAAGCCTATCATGAATTTGCCTCTCGCCCTTTACCGAAATTTGGACCAGATTTATCATTTATTGATTTCGATGATTATACATACTATATCAAAACTACTGAAGAAGTACGCAGTCGTTGGGAAGAAGTTCCTGAAGAAATAAAAGAAACTTTTGAAAAATTAGGTATTCCTGAAGCGGAACGCAAGTTTTTAGCTGGTGTTACGACACAATTTGAATCTGAAGCAGTTTATCATAATGTTATCAAAGAGTTAGAAGAAAAAGGTGTTATCTTTTGTGATACCGACACTGCGGTCCGTAAATACCCTGAAATCGTAAAAGAATATTTTGGTACAGTTGTTCCTTATAATGATAATAAATTTGCTGCATTAAACACCGCCGTATGGTCGGGAGGATCATTTATTTATGTTCCAAAAGGCGTCAAACTAGAAAAACCATTACAATCATACTTTAGAATTAACTCTGAACAAATGGGTCAATTTGAAAGAACATTGATTATTGTAGAAGAGGGAGCTAGTTTGCATTATGTAGAAGGTTGTACGGCTCCAATCTATTCTAAGGATTCCTTACATGCGGCAGTAGTAGAAATTATCGTTAAAGATGATGCTTATTGCCGTTATACGACTATTCAAAATTGGTCTAATAATATAGTCAATTTAGTTACTAAACGTGCAATAGTTGATCGTAATGCACACATGGAATGGATTGATGGCAATATTGGTTCAATGGTCAATATGAAATATCCAGCCTGCATATTACGCGGTGAAGGAGCTAAAGGAACAACTATTTCAATTGCATTTGCGGGAAAAAATCAAATTCAAGATGCTGGGGCTAAGATGATTCATCTTGCACCGAATACGTCTAGTAATATTGTTTCAAAATCCATTTGCCGTGGTGGTGGACAAGTTAACTATCGCGGATTAGTTCGTCTTGGTAAACGTGCTGATAATGCCCGCAGTCGCATTGAATGTGATACTATTATTTTAGATAGTTTATCAAAAAGCGATACTATTCCGACTAACATTGTGGAAAATAAAAATAGTTATATTGAACATGAAGCGACTGTCTCTAAAGTTAGCGAAGAACAATTATTCTATTTAATGAGTAGAGGATTAACTGAAGAACAAGCTTTAGAAATGATTGTTATGGGATTTATTGAACCATTTGCTAGAGAATTACCAATGGAATATGCTGTTGAATTAAATCAATTGATTAAATTAGAAATGGAAGGATCCATTGGATAATTTCAAAAATAAAAAATAGGTGTTTTAGATTTTTAGTCTAAAACACCTTTTTAATTTATTAATCATTAGGTACTATAAGTTTTAAATTATGTCGACTTGTGAAAAGAAATAAATAGTGCTATAATAAATAAAAATGGTGAGAAATGATGATTAGAATAGAAGATTTAAAAATTGATAGTCAATATAGTATTACTCAAAATTTTTATGAAGGGGATATTATTTATTTTTATTGTCGAGATAATAATGTTATAAAAAGTTTATTTTTATATCTAAGCGGGATAAATAAAACTAATAGTGTATATTTTAATAATCAAATAGTGTATGATAATTCGCAATATTTTAAACAACGAATATATATATCTTGTGAACAACAAATTATCAAAACAATTTATCCAAAACAAATTATTAATTCAATTCAAAGTAAATATAATCTAAAATGTAATTATGAAACATTGCAGAAATTAATTGATGTCTTAGCAATTCGAGAAGAATGTCAAATGACATTAAAAAACCCTTTTACTTTAGTGGGGAATACATTAATTAATTTTGCCATTTTACAATCACTAGATAATCCGATTATTTTTGTCAACAACCCAACAATTTATCTTGATAACCCTAAACATATTGAATATATAGTAAACACTTTAAATTCACATTCTTATAAAACTAAATTAATTGGGATTAATCGGTTAAGTCATTTTAAAGATAAAATAGAGCAAATAATTGTTTTTAACGATTATGGACGTACAATTAGATTTAATCCTAAAAAAGTACGTATTTGTTTAATAAAAGGTGAAAAAGAAAAACTACTAGAATTAATAAAAGATTATGAAAGATTATTTTTTATTGAAAAAGAAGATAGTTTTCAATTAGTGTTTATTGACAATCTTGATCATACAACTCAAAAAGAACTTAATAAATTAAAATATAAAATTCAAAAAGTTAGTTTTTATGAAATAGAGAAATATTTTTAAGGGGTTAATATGAAACAAAAAATTCGTAAACAATTATCTAATTATAAAGAATATTTGAGTGCGATGTTAATTTTAACAGGGTTAACAATTATTTATACAATGTTAATGGCAAGCAGCATCTATACTAATTTTTTCTTTATATATTTTTATTCTTTTTTAATTATCACTATTAATTGTCTAAATATATCTTATTTAAATTCGCAAAAATATATTTTATTATCACTTTCGTTTGGAAAAAGCAGAAAAAGTATTTTGCAAAAAACACTTATGATAAATTTTACTAATTTTATTTTAATATTTTATGGTGTGTCTTTATTTACGGTTTTTTCATTAATTTATCATAAAGTATTTATTTTCAAGCAAATCAGCTACTTAATTTTAATTAATATAATATTATTCAAGGTATTCACTAGTATTTTAAGTTTGCTATTTAGTAGGTTTTATTCAAATTATTTGGTTCAATTATTAATTATAATTATTTTAATTGGATTATTTAGTTATTTTACATATTATGTAAAAATAAATCTATTTATAATTATGGCAACATTGATTTTATTAAGTGGTATCTTAGGGGCAATATACTTTGGAAAAATTTATCACTTACCAATAAAAGTTATTTAGTAGTAAAATCATCTCATTATTCATATAATTATAATACTAATAGTTTATAGGAGTTAAGAGATGATTTTTGAAAGTGATTTTGGAAAAGTCTATTATAATATTAGTGGAAATGGGCCAGTTATGGTCTTACTGCACGGTTGGGGACAAGATAGTACGACTTTTTCTGAAATCATCAAAAGAATGTCAAATAGATATACTATATTAAGCATTGATTGGTTAGGATTTGGTAAATCTGACGATCCAATTAAACCATTAAATGTTGATGATTATGTTGATGTTTTGGAAAGTTTATTAGAACATTTACAAATCCAAAAGCCAATCATTTTAGGCCATTCATTTGGAGGACGAATTGCCATTAAATACTTTGTTAAAACGAAAAATGCCTTAATGTTAATTCTAGTAAGTAGTGCTGGAATTAAACCAAAGCGTAATATTAAGTATTATTACCGCGTCTACAAATTTAAATTTTTAAAGCGTATTTATTTATTGTTAAAACTTAATAAAAAACTATCTAAGTTATATCAAAATAGTGGTTCTAAAGATTATCAAAATGCTAATTTAATAATGAAACAAACTTTAAGTAAAGTAGTCAATGAAGATTTAACCCCTTTATTATCTCAAATAAAAATTCCTACATATTTATTATGGGGAATTGATGATGAAATTGTTCCATATAAAGATGCCTTATTATTTAAAAAGTATATTCCAGATGCCAGTCTTATTACCTTTTATTATAGCGGACATTTTCCATATATAACCGAACAAGAAAAGTTTATAAAAGTATTAAATCACATTTTAAGTAGTGGAGGATTACATGGAAAGTTTTAAAATATTTATTGAAACCATATGCATCTTAGCAACAATTTTTTTAATTATTAAAGAAATGATTCGATCAAGCCAACTCCTTCAACAAGAACAATATCATATTAAAGGATATTTAAAATGCTTAAAACGAATTTATTTTTATAATGTTTATAATTTGATAATCATTCCTACATTTATATTATTCTACTTTTTAAACAATATTTGGATTCAAATGATTTATTTAATAATATTAAGTACATATTATTACTTTAATCGCCAACAAACAATCAAAGAATTAAAATTTACTAAGCGAATTATTCGCTTATGGGTTATCCATTTAGCGATTATTACTACAATATATACATTTATAATGTGGGAGATTCAATTTACCACTTTAATTCAGGTACTATTAATTTGTTTAGTGTTAACACCAGTTAATTTATTGTTATCGCATATTGTAATATGGCCATTAGAATATTTAATACAATTATATTATGTAAAAAAAGCATCGCAAAAAATTAAAATGATTGATGCTAAAAAAATTGCTATTACCGGTAGTTTTGGAAAAACATCCACAAAATCCATTCTATACCATTTATTAAAAGACAAATTTATTACTAAAATGAGTCCTAAATCATATAATACTTTAATGGGAATTAGTTTAATGATTAATAATTATGCTACCTATTCAGATGAAGTCTTAATTTTGGAAATGGGAGCAACACATACTGGCGATATTCAAAAATTAGTTAATTTAACTAACCCTCATTATGCAATAATTACGGATATTGGACCACAACATTTAGAAACATTTAAAACAATAGAAAATATAATTAATGAAAAATTAGCTGTCATATCTTCACCAAATAACCAGCTAGTTGTTCTTAATAAAGACAATCAATATTTAAGTAGTCAATTGCCATTACTGAAAGGAAAAAATGTTGTTACCTTTGGATTAGAACCAAGTTGTGACTTTTACGCTAGTAATATTTTATATTCAAAAGACGGATTAACTTTTGACATCTTTTATCCACAAGGAAAACTAACAATCAAGACTAAATTGTTAGGTAAGCATAATATATATAACATTTTAGCCTGCATTGCTTTAATTAAAAGCGTTGATGACTTCAATAAAAAAATTACTGATGAGGAAATAATATTTAACTTAGAAAACATTGAGCCTATTCCTCATCGATTAAGTTTAATAAGTGAAAAAGATTTTATTATAATTGATGATTCATATAATTCAAATCCCAATGGATTTAGAAACGCGTTAGAAGTTTTAACATTATTTAAAGGCCCACGAATTTTAATTACGCCTGGAATTGTTGATGCGGGGAAAATGCAGGAAGAGATTAATTATCATTTAGCAAATGAAATTCATAAATCGTGTGATTTTGTATATTTAGTGAATAATCAAAGTGCAAAAGCCATCGCTAAGGGATTAGATGAGTTGGGGCATTATAACTATGAAATTGTAAGAAGTTATAAAGAAGCAAGAGAAAAAATATCATTAAAATATCAACAAGGAACTATCTTGATTGAAAATGATTTAACCGATAATTATTTTGTTAGGGGGTAAATGTGAAAAAAACGATAGGGGTTGTTTTTGGGGGACGCTCTGTTGAGCATGAAATATCAATTCTATCGTGTATGCAAGTATTAAAAGCAATTGATTATGAAAAATATGATGTAATTCCTATTTATCTTGACAAGAATAATTCTTTTTATGTAGGTCCAGATTTTGATAAATTAGAAACATTTCAAAAAAGTAAGTTTAAAAAATATGAAGTACTGTTAAAATCAAGTGAAAAAAATCAAATCAAATTAATCGGTCTAAAACCTTTATTACCCCGAAAATATCGTAAACCAATTGATTGTATTTTAGCAGTTGTCCATGGGGCTGGGGTAGAAGATGGAACCTTAGCGGGAGTTTTTAATTTGCTTGGTGTTCCGTATACAGCATCAGACATCTTACCAGCAAGTATTTCCCAAGATAAAATTATTATGAAAAAATTATTGGCTTGTGAAAATATTCCTATTATTCCATATGAATATTTTAATAAAGATGAATGGATTAATCAACGAAGAGAGTGCTTAAATAAAATTGAAAAATTGGGATATCCAGTAATTATTAAACCAGCTCGTCTTGGATCAAGTATTGGCATAAGTAAGGCCAGTTCTCCAAATGAATTGATAAACTCTTTATCTTTAGCTTTTGAATTTGATAAACGGGTTGTCATCGAAAAGGCCTTAACTAATTACCGTGAGTTTAATTGTGCAATTTTCAGTTCGCAAAGTTTAGAAATTATTTCTGACATTGAGGAAGTAGTTACCAGTAGTGATTTTTTAACCTATGAAGATAAATATGCTAAGAAAGAACATAATTTGCCATTGCGAATTATTCCTGCCGAAATTAATGAACAATTAGTTGATGAAATAAAAACACTTACGAGTAAAATTAATCGTTTAATATTAAATAAAGGGGTAAGTCGCATCGACTTTTTGTATTGTCTTGATGATAAAAAACTTTATGTTAATGAAATCAATACTATTCCAGGGTCTTTAGCTTTTTACCTATTTGATGATTTTAAACTAGATTTTAAAAATTTAATTACAACTTTAATTGAGCATGCAATTAAAGATAAATTATTAGAAAATGTACGTACTTCATTTGAAACTAATATTCTAAATATTAGTCAAATCTTAAAAAAATAATTTTAATGGGTGCTTTTTCAATTTTTGAAAAAGCACGATTTTTCATTAAAATAGATTAGTATTTCTAGGTTATTTAATTGAGAAAAAGTGTAAAATAGGTTATAATATAATTTGGTGAAAAATATGAGCAATTTAGTTATTAATTTTTTTATAGAGAATAATTTGTCATTAGAAAACAAAACTATAGTTGTTGGAGTATCAACAGGAATTGATTCAATGGTCTTACTAGATGAGTTGATTAGAGCACACGAATTAATAAACTTTAAAATTGTTGTTGCTCATGTTAATCACCAAATGCGATTACAATCTATCGAAGAGGAACAATTTATTAAAGAGTTTTGTCATAAAAAAGGGATAGATATTCGAATAAGTTATTTTGACTATAATCTTCATCCTGGAAACTTTCAAGAAGAAGCACGAAAATTTCGTTATCAATTTTTTGAGGAAGTTATAAATGAATTTCATGGTGATTATTTATTACTTGCTCATCATGCTAATGATAATATGGAAACAATAATAATGAGATTATTACGGGGAAGTAATTTGCGTGGATATGCAGGGATGGAACCAGTTGTCCAGCAGTCGAATTACTTAATAGTTCGACCGTTTTTGCTTTTATTAAAAGACGAATTAATTAGAATTGCCAAAGAGCGAGAAATTATTTATTTTGAAGATGAAACTAATAAAGAAAAAACATATACTCGTAATCGGATTCGACACGAAATTATTCCAAGCATTTTTTGGGAAAATCCGGAAGCCCATTGGCAATTTGCAAAGTTTTCAGAAGTGATAAGGAATGCTGATGAAGAAATTAAAAAAATAGTTAAACAGTTTATTGAAGATAATGTAAAATTTGATGAGCAAAGAGTTTTCTTCAGTCAAAAAACTTTTTTAAAGCAAAGTCTCTTTCTTCAAAAAGAAATTTTATTTGCGATTACAAAAAAAGTCTTATTAGGACATAAAAACATTGATGAAATTTTAAAATTAATTAATTCTAAAAAACCTAATATTATCTCTAAAGTAACTGGGAAGTTAACTTTTGTAAAAGAATATGATAAAATAAGTTTATACTTTACAGAGTTAAAATTTCCTAAAGTACATATGGTTATTTCAACTTGTGGTGAGTATGAAATTGATGAGAATCGAAAAGTCATCGTTTCAGAAAAAAATAATGACAAAAACATTTTAAAAAATAATACTTTATGGTATAATAAGTCTATGCTGCCAATTATCATTCGGTCTAGAAAAAAAGGAGATAAAATCCAATTGCTAACCGGAACTAAAAAGGTTAGTGATTTATTAACTGATAAAAAAATTGGGATTATAAAACGAGAACAAGTTTTAGTTTTAGAAGATAAGAATCAAAATATTTTGGCAGTATTAGGTATTGCCAAAAGTAAACATTTACTTGCATTAAAAGATTATGATATAATTATCACACTAAAGGAGAATGAATGATGAAAGTACATTCTGCAATCGAAGAATTAATTTTATCATATGATGAAATAGTTGAAATAACAAAAAAATTAGCCAACCAAATTAAAAATGATTATGATGGAAAACGTCCAATACTTGTAGGGATGTTAAAAGGCTGCGTAATGTTTTTTGCGGAATTGATGAAGCATCTTGATATGGACTTAGAGATTGATTTTATGGATGTTTCTAGTTATCATGGAACAACATCAACAGGTAAATTAATTATCAATAAAGATTTAAGCCGCGATATAACTGGAAGACATATTTTAATTGTTGATGATATTGTCGATACGGGTATTACTTTACAAGGAGTTTTAGAATTACTTAAAGAACGTGGTGCTACAAGTATCGAAATTGTTACATTACTAGACAAACCAGAAGGACGAAAAGTGGAAGGTATTTATCCAAAATATATTGGCCATACAATCCCGAAAAAATTTGTTGTAGGGTTTGGACTAGACTATGACGAGTTATATCGTAATCTACCGTACATAGGGGTTTTGAAAAGATCCGTTTATGAAAAATAAGGAGGGATATTTATGGCGCAAGGACCACAACCGCTAAGACCGAAACGTATGCGCAAGGCAGATATAGGATTTATAATTATCTTGTTTGTAATGCTAATTGGGATGTTTATTTTTATCACAAGAAATACTAATAAACCAGTTACATTAAAACAAGATGAATTTTTAAAGTTAATTACACAACAACAAGTTCAAGAAGTAACCGCCACTCCTGTTGGTGGAGATAATATCTCATTATGGCACTTTACAGGGGTATTTATTAGTGACAATGAAAAAATTAATTTTGAATTATATGGACATGATGAATTATACAAAGAAGTTTATAGTTTAAGCAAAGTATATAATTTTACTTTTGTGACTAAACCTCTCCGACAGTTTGACTGGTGGGGCTTTATAATTAGCATTGTTGTTCCAGTTTTATTACTAGGTGGATTAATCATCTTCTTTGTTAAATCATCCTCTGCAGCCGGTGGCAATCGTGCATTTGACTTTGGTAAAAGCCGTGCTCGACTTGCTCGTCGTCCAACTACAACATTTAAAGATGTGGCTGGTGCTGATGAAGAAAAAGAAGAATTACAAGAAATTATTGATTTCTTAAAAAACCCACGCAAATATTTAGAAATTGGAGCCCGAATTCCAAAAGGAGTTTTATTAGTTGGGCCTCCAGGAACAGGAAAAACATTAATTGCACGAGCAGTAGCTGGGGAAGCAGGTGTTCCATTCTATTCAATTTCTGGTTCGGATTTCGTGGAAATGTTTGTTGGGGTAGGAGCTAGCCGTGTCCGCGATATGTTTAGAATTGCTAAACAAAATGCTCCATGTATTATTTTCATTGATGAGATCGATGCGGTAGGACGTCAACGTGGTGCTGGTTTAGGTGGCGGTCATGATGAACGTGAACAAACTCTAAACCAATTACTAGTTGAAATGGATGGATTCAGTGAAAACTCTGGTGTCATTATTATGGCAGCTACTAACCGTCCTGATGTTTTAGACCCAGCGTTATTACGACCAGGACGATTTGACCGTCAAATTACTATGCATAATCCTGATGTTCGTGGTCGAACTGAAATATTAAAAGTACATGCTCGAAATAAAAAAATATCACCAAAAGTTAATTTTGAAGATATTGCTAGACGTACTCCAGGATTTAGTGGAGCCGACTTAGAGAACTTACTTAATGAAGCGGCATTACTAGCTGCTCGAGAAAATCGACGAGAAATTAAAATATATGATATTGACGAGGCAATTGACCGTGTTTTAATGGGACCAGCTAAACGTAGTCGTAAATATACTGATAAAGAAAAACGTTTAGTAGCGTTTCATGAAGCTGGACATGCTGTATTAGGAATTAAGTTGGATAATGCCGATGTTGTGCAAAAAGTAACAATTGTTCCTCGTGGTCAAGCTGGTGGATATTCATTAATGACTCCAGAAGAAGAGACCTTCTTGCAAACTAAACAAGGATTACTTGATATGATTACTGGTTTACTTGGCGGAAGGGTTGCTGAGGAACTAATGACAAATGAAATTACGACTGGTGGTCATAATGACTTTCAAAAAGCCACTGCAATCGCTCGCGCAATGGTTACTGAATATGGTATGAGTAAGTTAGGACCAATTCAATATGAGCGCAATACATCTAGTGTCTTTTTAGGGCGCGACTATATGACTGATAAAAACTTCTCTGATCAAGTGGCATTAGAAATTGACCGCGAAGTTCGGGATATTATTATGGAATGTTATGATCGCGCTAAAAGAGTTCTATCTGAAAATAAAAACTTACTTGAGCTGATTGCTGAGCATTTAATGGAAATTGAAACACTTAATAAAGAAGATATTTATGAGTTAGTTGAGACTGGTAAATTAGGTTGGTGGGAAAAGAAAAAAGCCAAAATGGAAGCTGAAAGAATAGCTCGTGAAAAAGAAGAAGAGTTACAAGAAATTTACCGGAAACAACTAGCGGCTATGGAAGAAGCAAAACGTCGCGCTGAGGAACAAGCAAATAAAGAAGCACAAAACGAACAACCAAAGCTAGATGAACAATCGATTGAAGAGCCAACCATTAACAACGAAAATAGCGAAGAATAATGAGATTAGATAAATTTCTAAAGGTTTCACGAATTATTAAGCGCCGCACGGTTGCTAAAGAAGTAACCTTAGATCAAAAAATTTTAGTCAATGGCAAAGTCGCCAAACCAAGTACTATGCTTAAAGTTGGAGATATTGTTGAAATATGTTTTTATAATAAAACTGTCGTTGTTAAGGTATTGGCCCTTAATCTATCAACTAAAAAACAAGATGCTGAATCAATGTATGAGATAATTTCAGTTAATGAAGAGTAGACAAACTGTCTACTCTTTTTTTGTTAAAGCAAATAGTCGTTATTTACTTGAATAAATAGTCGATTAGAGATATAATAGTTAAGTAAGGAGTTGAGATATAAATGTCTAATAAAAAAGGATTAAAAATTGCTATTATAGGAGCAGGAAGTACCTATACTCCAGAGTTAATTGAAGGGTTAATTAATAAAAGAGATTCACTGCCTGTTAAAGAATTATATCTAATGGATATAGATGAACGAAAATTAAATATTGTAGGTGGTCTTGCAAAGCGAATGATTGAAGCAGCCGATATGGATGTTAATGTAGTAATGACTGATGACTTAGATGGTTCGTTAATTAATGCAGATTTTGTATTAGTTCAAATTCGTGTAGGGAAATTACCTGCTCGTATTTTAGATGAAAAAATCCCATTAAAATATGGTCTAATTGGGCAAGAAACAAATGGAATAGGTGGCTTTTTTAAAGGAATGCGCACTATTCCTGTTATGATAGATATCGCTAAAAGAATGGAAAAATTATGTCCTGATGCATGGTTAATTAACTTCTCTAATCCATCAGGAATGATTGCTCAAGCCTTACTTACTCATACTAAAATTAAAACAATGGGATTATGTAATGTTCCGATTAATATGATTTCAAGTGTAAAACAAAAACTAGGATTAGAGAATGCTGAAGTAGAATATGTTGGCTTAAACCATTTAACATGGATTACTTCTATTAAGCATAATGGCAAAGACTATTTACAGGAAGCTATTGAACAAGGAATTAACAGTGAAGCTATGAAAAATATCCCAGCAAGTGGTTTTACTCCAGAATTAATTAAAACTGTTGGGGCTATTCCATCATCATATTTAGAGTATTATTATTATCGAGATGCTAAATTAGAACATGCTTTAAAACAAGAAAAAAGTCGTGGCGAAGTATGTTTAGAAATTGAAGAAGAACTTTTAAAAATTTATGAAGATAGTAAATTACATACTAAACCGGCATTATTAAGTAAACGCGGGGGAGCGCGTTATTCTGAAGCTGCAATTAACTTAGTAGACTCAATTTATAATGATAAACGAGATATTCAAGTTGTTAACATTTTAAACCAAGGCGCAATTGATTTTATGCGCGATGATGATGTAGTTGAAATTAGTGCAATTATTGGCAAAGATGGAGCAACACCAATTAAAGCTAATTTTAAAAATGAACATATCAAAGAATATATGTTACTAATGAAGGCATATGAGCGTCATGCTGTTCAAGCTGCTATAACTGGCGATGATGATGAAGCTATGCGAGCATTGTTAATCAACCCACTAGTATTAGATTACAAAAAAGCATATCCATGCTATTTAGAATTAAAAGAAGCCCATAAACAATACTTACCACAATTTTTTAAAGAGGATAAGTAATGAAGAAGCGATACATTATTGGTGTTGATGGTGGAAACACCAAAACTGATTATTTTCTTTTTGATACTGATGCCAATTTTATTGACCATTATCGTGGGGGAACATGTTCGCATGAAGCATTACCAGATTCATATGATGGCTCATTTAGAGTAATGAATGAAGTTTTTCAGGAATTATTTAACCGAAATAACATTACTGTAGATGATGTAGAAACGGCGGTGTTTGGGCTGGCCGGAGTAGACATTCCCATTCAGAAGCAGAATTTAGAAGATGTAGTTCGTAAAATAGGATTTAAAAATTTTATCGTTGTTAATGATTCATTTTTAGGAATTAAAGCTGGAACTACTTATGGATATGGCGTTTGCTCAGTTAATGGCACTGGAACTTCAAGTGGCGGAATTGATCCAAAAGGCAACACCTTACAAGTAGGGGGAATCGGACAAATAACTGGTGATGAAGCTGGTGGATACCATTTATCACGACAAGTTGTTCGAGCAGCTTTTGACTATGCATATCGGTTTGGTAAACCAACAAGTTTATACAAAATTGTTATGGACTTTTTAGGAATAACCGATAAATATTACTTAATGGAAGCAATATCTACTCAATATTTAACTCGGAAGAAAAACTACACTGATTTAACAATTGCGTTATTCGAAGAAGCGAATAAAGGTGATGAAGTTGCAATTGAAATTTTAAAATCCACCGCCGAACAACTAGCAAGAAGCGCCGGGGGATGTGTAGTCAATTTAGATTTTGATAGCGAAGTTGAAGTTGTTCTAGTCGGTAGTGTATGGGTTAAGGGAAGTTGTCCGATTTTAATTCAAGAATTTAATCGTTTGATAAATTTATATACCAATAAAAAATGTGTTATTAAAGTATTAGAAGTCCCCCCTGCAACTGGAGCCATTATTTGGGCATTAGAATTAGCAACAGGTAAATTTCCATCCTTAGAATCAAGACAAGTTATTATAAATACTGTTGCAAATGAATTAAATAAAAATTAGGATTATATTTAGATACAATATAATCCTTTTTTATTTTCATCATTGACAAAGAATAAGAGTTTTTTTATAATGAAACATATGGGAAAGGATAGAAAGGATTTTACTATGAGAATAATTCTTGCATCAAAATCACCACGAAGAAAAGAGTTATTAAGCAAATTAGGATATGATTTTATTACATACAATATTAATGTTGATGAAACTATTGATTCATATGATTCCTATGTGGATTTTGTAGAAAAGACAGTATTAAAAAAGGCACAATTTGCAAAAAACGACTTTCCAAACGATATAGTTATTTGTGCTGATACTATTGTTGTTTGTGAAAATAAAATTTTAGGTAAACCACATAATAAAGAAGAAGCATACAAAATGATTTCTTTATTATCAGGTAGAACGCATTTAGTCGTTACGTCGGTAAGCATTGTATATCAAAATAATTACAAAATAATTACTGAAAGTACTGAAGTAGAAGTTATTCAAATGACTGAAGAAGAAATTCAAGGCTACATTAATACACCTGAACCATATGATAAAGCGGGAGGGTATGCAATTCAAGGCATCTTCAGTAAATACATCTCTCGTATTAATGGCGATTATTATACGGTCGTTGGTCTACCACTATGTCGGTTAAACCAGGAATTAAAGAAAATAATCAACCAACAATAGTTATATATAATTCTCTATAGTAAATATTCTTTAGAAAAAAGGAAAACCCAGGATTCATTATAATAACTAATCGTATATCAAAATCAGAGAGGAGATTCGAATTAAAAAAAGTTTTATATCTTATCCAAGTAGTTTTTTATTGTTAATTGGAATGATTTCATTATGCATACTTGATAATGGTACTGCTTATTTAAATGGTAGAGATTCTCCATCTATACCTTTAATCATATATATATTAAGCTTAATTATTATGTTGTTTTTTATAATAAAAAGATTATATATAGTCAAATTTAATGATTTTTTTGTAGAGGTAAAAAAATTTAACAAAACAATTTATAAATTTTCTTTAGAAAATATTGAAATATTATATAATAAGCAAAAAATAATAAGTTATTATACCCTAACAGGTATAACTATTGATGAGGAAGAAGTTTTCGTTACTTTTGAACGTACCAAAAAAAGCAAAAAAATTATTGATCAGTTTTATAAAAAAGAGATTAAAATAGTATAGAAAAACAAGATTAATCTTTTCTAAATATTAAAACAATCAAATCTAAATAGCAAATTATAAATGTATTTAATAAAAAAGTTGGAGATTTATAATTAAATCTCCAACTTTTTTATTTGATTATAAACTATTCTTTTATATAAGCAATTAATAATTTTAATGTGTTTTCAACTGCTTTAATGTGGGTACGTTCCATACCGTGGGATGCGTGAACTCCTGGACCAATCAACGCCCCTTTGATATTATTTCCACCGCGTAAGGCGGCACTAACATCGGAACCATAGAATGGATATACATCGACCGCATAATTAAGATTATTTTCTTTGGCTAATTGAATAAGTTTATTAACCATTTTATAATCGTATGGCCCTGAAGAATCTTTAACACAAATCGAAACGTCTTGTTCAGTACAATTTAAATCTTCGCCAATACATCCCATATCTACCGCAATCAACTCGTCGACTTCTGGAATATGTGATGCACCATGACCAACTTCTTCGTATGTCGAAAAGATTATTTTTAAGGTTGGAATGATCTCAAGATTATGTTGTTTAATATAATTAATTAAACCAAGCAAGATTGCAACACTGATTTTATCATCTAAAAATCGTGATTTGATAAATCCTTCTTGAGTAATAGTTGTTTTTGGATCAATAGCAATAAAGTTTCCTGTTTCAATTCCTAAGGCCAATGTGTCCTGTTTTGATTTGGTTATAGCATCAATACGAATATGCATATTTTTTTCATCACGAGTTAATGAACGGGCAGATTCATGAACATGGGCTGATGGAGCATTAGATAAAAAAGTTCCAGTGTAAACTTTATTATCACGAGTGTAAATTTTACAATATTCACCATCTAATGTTGGTAATAATGGTCCGCCAATAACACTAAATCGTAAAGTTCCATCACCATTTATAGAACGGACAATTGCACCTAGAGTATCGACATGCGCTGAAAGACCAATGACATAGTTGGTTTTTCCTGGAATGGTTACAATTAAATTCCCCTTTTTATTTTTTTCATAAGATAAATTATTGTCTTTACAAAAATTCTCTAAATATTCAATCGCTTTATCAGTATATCCACTTGGACTATCGATATCTAAGATTTTTTTAGCTTGTTCTAAAATAAAATTTAAAGTTTGTTCCATATTTGTACTTCCTTTCTTACTATTTTATTTGCTTTTATTTAAAAGATCTAAAAGTTCATCCTTATTGAAATAATATTTTTCACGGCAGTAATGACACACAGTTTCAATATCTCCTTGCTCTTCAATTATTTGGGTAATTTCTTCTTTACCTAAAGAAACGATTCCATTGGCAAAACGTTCTTTAGAGCAAGAGCAAGTAAATTTTAAAGGAAGTTTTTCAATAATCTGATAATTTGATCCGAAAATTGTAGTCAAAATGTCTTCGAGATTTTGATGAGTGTTTAATAATTTTGACATTGGTGGAAGTTCATTAATTCGATCTTCTAAAAAGTCGATGATATATTCTGGTGTTTGTGGCATAAGTTGTATAACAAATCCACCGCTAGCAATGGCGGAATTATCTTCACCAACTAAAACCCCGACACTGACTGCTGATGGGGTTTGTTCACTTGTATTAAAGTAATACGCAAAGTCTTTGGCTAAATCAAAATAGGTCAAAGGAACTTGAGAAGTAAACATTGCCTTTAAGTTCAAATCTTTAATAACTTGGATAATTCCTTCTGAACCTAAAGAAAAACGGTCATCTAATGTATTATCTTGATGGTTTATAAAATTTACATGAGGGTTTTGTAAATAACCTCGAATTCGCCCATCAAAATACGCATCCGCATATACATTTCCGACTTGTCCATTTGTTTTAATCGCTACGGAAACGCGATGATTTTCTTTTAACATTCCACCCATAATAGAAGTTATAGTCAGTGTTTTACCAAGTACTGATAAAGCTCCTGGCCATAAGTCATGGCGTTTCTTAAGTTCATTAATAGTATCAGTTGTATTGGCAATATATACCCGGATGTTATTATCTAATGCCAGGCCTTTTATTAAGTAATCCATTTTTTCACCTCATTGGTTATTATACCACTCTTTTTGAAAGTAATAAAGTTATATCAACTAAAAGTAAATTATTTTACTTATTAACTTTACAATAAAAATATGATACAATAAAATCTAAGGAGGTTATTTAGATGGACAAACTAATTGCAAAAGGGAAATATAGCCCAATAGCCCATCGAAAATTCTACTTATTTCATTTATTTTATAAGTCTAGTTCAACTTACTTTACTTTATTTTTAATTACTACACTAATCATATTAGGATCATTTATGACCAAAACAGCTATCCAAACTGGAAAATATTCATCAATTTTTTTTATTTGGTCATTAGTATTCTTTACTATAATTTTTACAATATTACAAATGTTTTTGCGTATTAAAAAAACTATCAAAGAAGAAACGGATAAGAGAAAAGATAGTATTGAAGTAGTTGAAGTTACTAAAGATTTAATTGTTCGTAGAATTCAAAATGTTCCTGGGCGTGAAGTAATTGGGTGGGATCAAATTGAATCAATATATGAAAATAAAGAATATATTTATATATATACCAAAAATAATACGGGCTTTTTAATTATTAAAGAGGATATTATAGAAGGCAATTTGGAAGGATTTCGTAAGTTGGCTAAAAATCAAATGCCAAAAACCCGCCGTGGTAAAGTCAAATATAAAGTACTATATAAAGAAAAGTGATTAAAGATGAGAAAATATGTTTTAGCTATAGATCAAGGGACTACCTCATCCCGAGCAATTATATTTAACGATTTATCACAAATCGTAAGTATTAGTCAACAAGAGTTTAAACAGTATTACCCTGAACCATCATGGGTATTACAAGATCCAGAAGAGATCTATGATTCCGTAATTAAAGTTATATTTGATGCTGTTGCCAAGGCTAATTTAAAATTAAGTGATATAAGTGCTATTGGGATTACTAATCAACGAGAAACAGTAGTTATGTGGGATAAAGAAACAGCCAAACCAATTTACAAAGCAATTTGTTGGCAATCACGCCAAAGCGAGGATATTTGTCGATGGTTAAAAAATAATCATTATGAACCAGTTTTTCGTAAAAAAACCGGATTAGTATTAGATCCATATTTTAGTGGAACCAAAATAAAATGGATTTTGGATAATATAGAAGGGGCGAGGGAATTAGCTAAACAAGAAAGATTATTGTGTGGAACAATTGATACTTGGCTAATATGGAGATTAACTGAAGGAAAAGTACATGCTACTGATTATTCTAATGCAAGTCGAACCTTAATTTTTAACATTTATGATTTATGCTTTGATGATGAATTATTACAAATATTAGATATTCCAAAATCAATTCTTCCGAAAGTTTATCCATCAAGTTATCACTATGGATATGCCACTGCATTGGGAGAAAATATTCCAATTACAGGAGTTGCTGGAGACCAACAAGCGGCTTTATTTGGACAAACTTGCTTTAATGAAGGCGAAGTTAAAAATACCTATGGCACGGGTTGTTTTATGTTAATGAATACTGGCGATAAGATTGTTCATTCAAGTAGTGGACTTTTAACAACTATTGCTTGGGGAATTAACGATAAGGTAAGTTATGCATTAGAAGGAAGTATATTTGTTGCGGGAAGTGCTGTGACTTGGTTACGTGACCAAATTCAACTTTTCGAAAAATCTAGTCAAACTGAGGAAATGGCTACATCAGTGAAAGATAATGGCGGAGTATATTTCGTCCCGGCTTTAGTAGGATTAGGTACGCCACATTGGGATAGTGAGGTTCGTGGGGCTTTTTTAGGACTAAGTCATAATACAACTAAAAACCATTTAACTAGAGCAGTTTTAGAAGCGATTTGCTATCAAACTAAAGAAGTTCTTGATGTTATGACATTAGATAGTAAAATTCCAATTAAAAGTCTACGTGTTGATGGCGGTGCTAGTCAAAACAATCTATTACTTCAATTCCAAAGTGATATTTTACGAATAGAAGTCATTCGTCCACAGGTCATTGAATCAACTGCTTTAGGTGCTGCATATTTAGCCGGACTTAATGTAGGTGTATGGGATAGTTTTAGTGATATTTGTCAAAAGCATAACATTGATAAAATCTTTACTCCCAAAATGGATCAACACGAAAGCGCAAAATTACTTAACAATTATAAAAAAGCAGTGGCTTGTACGAAGATGTTTAAAATTGATTAGAGGGATTATTATGGAAATTTTAAATGATTATAAATCATGGTTATCTGATAATAAAGATTTTATTAATCTTCTGAAGAAAAATAAATCGGCTATTTATCAGAGAATTGCGGATGTTTTTAGAATTTTAGAGCATATTGATAAAGTATACATTCAAGAAAAAAAAGTTGATGCTGTTTTAGAAGAAATTTTTGAAATAGCATATTCATATTTATTTGATACTCTTGAAGAAGTAAAATTATATTATGAAAAATACTTTAATCGAGATTACATTTTGTTTAGACAATATGAATCATTAATTAATTATATTTTATATCTTGAAGATGTTAAGAATAGTCTAATTGATAATAAACAATTAACTGATGAAAATCGCCAAATCCTAGATGAAATTTTAGAAGAATGTGATCAGTATCTTAATAGTAAAAAGCCATATAAAATTGAGGTTTTAGAACAATATAATGATAAATTAGACGCTTATTTCGGTGACTCAAAAGTTTTAACAATGTTAGAAGTATTTGATCGTATATATGAAGAATTAATGATAGAAAAATAAAAAGCATCACTTGATGCTTTTTTTTATTAAATAATATCAAAGAATATTAATATTCCAAAAATAATAAATAACAAACCAACGATTATATCAAAATCAGTGTTAACCTTTTGGTAGAGGAATTTGGCTAATGAAAGTGATAAGATAGTAGATAGAAAACTAACAATTCCAAATATAAAACACCCGATTAATGAATATTTATGAATGCATATACTAATTCCAACAAAGAAACTATCAATACTTACCGCAGCAGCTAAAAGTAAAACACCGATAAGGGAAAATATTGGATTTGCTTTTTGGGAATTTTCTTTTGATAAATTAGCTAGTCCAAGGAAAACAAAAATGGTACTGGATAAATATTTTCCAATACCATAATTGTCCACATGTAATTGATTGTACAATGTAATAGCCAGCATAGGAAATAAAATATGACAAGTTCCTACTGCTAGTGGGGTCAATATTAGGAAATATTTTTTTTGATGGCTTAGCCCATAAGCCATACAAGCCATAAAGGCGTCAATGCTTAGGATTATTCCTAAGGTAATATAGAAAAGAATATACTTAAAAATAATCATTATCGATGTCTCATATGAGGGAATAATAATACATCTCGGATTGATTCAGCACCTGTTAATAACATTACGGTGCGGTCAATACCAATTCCAACACCACCAGTTGGCGGCATTCCATATTCTAACGCTTCTACAAAATCATAATCGATTTCCGAGGCTTCTTCATTACCTAAATTTTTTTCTTTTATTTGATTTTCAAAACGTTCCAATTGATCAATTGGATCATTTAACTCGCTAAAAGCATTGGCATATTCTTTATTGCAAATAAACAATTCAAAACGGTCAGTGAAACGAGGATCTTTGCTATTTTTCTTTGCAAGTGGACTTATTTCAATTGGATGTCCATATACAAATGTTGGTTGAATTAATTTCTCTTCGACATATTTCTCAAAGAATAAATTTACAATATGACCATATGATTTTTGATATGGAGTTAGTTCAATATTGTGCTCTTGAGCCAATCTAATAGCTTCATCCACAGTCATAATTTCAAAGAAATTAATACCAGTTTCTTCTTTGATAGCATCGACCATATGGATTCGTTTGAAAGGTTTTCCTAACTCAATGGTATGTCCTTGATAAGTGATGGTAGTTGTGCCAATGGTATCAAGAGCAACAAATCGTAAACAATCCTCAACTAAGTCCATCATACCTTCCATATCAGAGTATGCTAGATAAGCTTCAACACTAGTAAATTCAGGATTGTGAGTGGCATCCATTCCTTCATTTCTAAATAGTCTTCCAATTTCATATACGGCTTCCATTCCACCGACAATTAATCGTTTTAATGGTAATTCAGTCGCTATTCTTAAATAAAAATCCATATCTAAAGTATTATGATGAGTAACAAATGGGCGGGCGCTCGCTCCCCCTAGGATTGGTTGTAGAATTGGTGTCTCCACTTCTACAAACCCTCGTCCATCAAAAAACTTTTGAAACGCGCGTATGATTTTTGGACGTAAAAAGGCAATTCGGCGGGATTCATCATTCATAATTAAATCTAGATAACGACGTCTGCGTGCCTCTTCTTTATCTTGTAGTCCATGGTATTTTTCAGGAAGCGGACGTAAAGCTTTAGTAAGGTGAGTGTACTTAGTGGCCTTGACAGTTAATTCACCAACGTTAGTACGGAATAATACGCCTTCGACTCCAACAAAATCGCCTAAATCACCTTTGTCAAATAGTTCAAATTCCAATTCAGTTAAATTATCTTTACGGACATATATTTGGATTTGACCATCACGGTCTTGAATATGCATAAAACCAGCTTTACCTTTGCTGCGTTTAGTCATAATACGACCAGCAACAACTACATTAACTTGCATTTCTTCAAGTTGTTCTTTAGTGAAATCGTGATATTTAGCATGAAGATCTTTAGAAGTAGCTGTTCGTTCGAAACGTTGACCGAATGGATCAATGCCTTTAGCGCGTAACTCTTCCATTTTTTGTCGTCTAACAATTTCTTGATCGGTTAGGACTCTTTCTTTAAACATATTTTCACCTCTTTTAAATACTCAACTATTATACCATAATATCAAAAAAATTCAAGAAAAGGATTTTCATTCTTTAATATATGGCAATAAAATCTCACTAACCAAATTATATGCATTGCTATTTAAATGTAAGCCTTCGACAGTATATTGTTTGGCTAAATCACCTAAACTGTTTTTCAATCTTTTTGCGATATCAATATAAGTATATTTAGCACCTATTGGATTTAATGATAATTGATTGTTAATATATTCAATATCCTTATTTTTTCTACGCCATACAACGAACTTACTAAAATTATATACTCTCGAATTTACTGGATAAATACTAATAACATAAACCTTAGTCTCAGGTAGTTCTTTATTGATAATTTGAACAATTTTAAAAATATTATTTAAAATATATTCTTTTTTCTTGCGTTTACCAAAGTCGTTAGTACCTATTTGCAAAAATACTTTTTTTGGCTTGTTTAAAATTACATTTTGATGCAATCTTTTCAAAACTCCATCAGTCGTGTCCCCTGCAATCCCCATATTTAACACTGGGTAGTCATTAAAATAAATGCTTGTTTTATAAAACTCTGTTTCGGAATCACCAATAAAAATAATTTTTCCATGGTTTCTAGGATTTGGACCATATGTTGAAACGTGTTCGATATAATACAATTTGGGCATGATAGTGATATATCGAACTAAATAAATTATAATCCCCACCGATATTACTGTGGTTAAAACAAATAAAATGATTAAAAATTCTTTCATAATTTCCTCCGTTTTAATAATTATATCATAACCAATGTGTTTTAGTATTCAAAAGAAAAATAATATTTGTTTTATTTATTAAAAAATGATATACTATCATATAGAAATTTTAGGTGATATTATGGAATTTATAATTATAGCTATTTTAATAGTATTATTGGTAGTCTTTGTTTACCCATCATATCATTATAGTAAAGCAACCAAAAACGTCTATCAAACCCTTATGGAAATTGCTAAACAAAATAATTATGAATTAAGAAAAGTAAGCAAAAAACCTTATTCGTATATATTAATTTCTCCTCGATATAACTTATATATTACTTCTCTTTATATTCCATCTAATTCTCAAATTGTAATAAATAGTTATCGCACTTGGCAACTCTTCTGGGGAGGATCATCAAAAAATAAAGGAAGAAGTTATCCGAACAATCGGTTTTTAAATGAATTATCCAGTTTTTTGCATTTGAAATTAGAAAATCCAAATGATCGAAAAGTTGTAATTTTATATAAGAAAACTGAAAACATCTTAATGTATATTAATGAGAATGAATTAAAACCAGTAACAAGCAAAGACTTACCACATGGATTAAAAGTAATTGAATATGATAAATTATTAGATGAATTTGAAAATCTTTTAAAATAACTTCATAACTTAAAATAGACTAGCATATACTTCTATGAGGTGAAAATGAATGAATTATAATCCCAAAATAGAAAGTATATCTAGTCAAGATATTTCTTTAAAAAACCGTAAAGATTTAGAAATTACAGGTGTTAAAAAGTTAATAAGTCTTAATCAAGAAGAGTTTATTGTAGATACTGTTTTAGGGTTTATGATTGTTAGAGGATATAATTTAGAAATGAAACAATTAGATATTGAAAAAGGGATTTTATCAATAATTGGCGATGTTTATCTAATTGAATATCAAGAATCCGCCAAGACTAAAAAAAATAAAAGTTTTGTGAGTAAGTTGTTCAAATGATGTACACATTCTATGAACAGTTGGTAATGATTATATACTTTATACTATATGGAATGTTTTTAATCATTAGTTATGATATATTAAATTATTATTTAAATAAACTAGTTATTCGAAAATTAATTTACTACTTAGTTGAAGCAATATACTGGGTTGTTATAATCATTATCAGTTTGCTTTTTATGTTAAGAGTAACAAAAGGTTATATTCCGTTATATACGTTTTTATTTTTCATTGTGGGAATTATAATTTATTTATTATATATTCAAAAAAGTTTTTTAGTTGATTTAAAACGATTTGATTTAATATTCTCGAAAATTTTGGTCAAAATAATAAAAGTAATTTGGAATTTTATTTTTCCCAAAGAGGTTTTCTTTTCATTTAAAAAATTATTTAAAAAAATAATATTAAAAACAAAAAACGCTTTTAAAAAAATATTTCAAAAAAA
>LFRX01000031.1:13545-13856 GCA_001512985.1 Acholeplasmatales bacterium DTU056 | reverse complement strand
GTTGAGTGCTATATGGTGGGGTAGCGAAGTGGCTAAACGCGGCGGACTGTAAATCCGCTCCCTCAGGGTTCGGCAGTTCGAATCTGTCCCCCACCACCACTTATATGGTATAAGTGCTATATCAATAGCACAATTTTACAGGGCTATAGCCAAGCGGTAAGGCAACGGACTTTGACTCCGTCATTCGGTTGTTCGAATCAACCTAGCCCTGCCATTTGGAATTAACTGCTGAGAAATCAGCAGTTTTTTATTTTTGTGATCTTAACAAAGGGCTGATTTGACAAAAAAATAAAATAAAGGTATAATTTAAT
>LFRX01000031.1:12593-13465 GCA_001512985.1 Acholeplasmatales bacterium DTU056 | reverse complement strand
GGTTTAAACAAGGAATTCTATTCCAATCAAGGAGTGCGTTTACCAATATTTTGTGATAACCGCAAAATATTAGATCATCCCAAATTACGTAAAACTCTCGGTAAATGGATTGGGAATTTAATTAAACAATATTATCCAAATGTAGAAAAGATTGTTGGAACAGCAGTTGCTGGGATATCATTTGCGGTATTAGCAAGTGAATTTTTAGGTCTACCAATGACATATGTATGGGATTCATTAGATTGGAATAAAGATAATTTTAATGAAGTTTGTAAACCAAACACTAAAGTAGTTATTGTAGATGATGTAATATATAGTGGCAATACAATTATTAATATCAAGAAAAAACTTAAAGAATGTAATTGTGACGTTTTAGGGGCTGTCGCTATCTTTTCATATGATTTTGAAGAAACTAAGTCACGATTGGCTCAAGAAGGTATTGATTATCATACCTTAACTGATTTTGATACATTAACACTTATTAGTATGCAAACTGGAAAAATTACATATCTAGAATATTTAAAATTACAAAAATTTAAAGATAACCCGAATTCAAGTGAATGGCTGAAATAGAAGAAGTATGAGGAGATTTTAATGGAGACATTAAAAATTGAAAGACAAAATGTAAGAATGATTGCACATCGAGGATTAAGTGGATTAGAAACTGAAAATACTGTTGAAGCATTTATTGCAGCTGCCAACCGTACTTATTACGGTATCGAGTGCGATATACATATTACTAAAGATCAAGAGTTTGTTGTTATACACGATGACAATACTAAACGAATTGGAAATAAAAAATTAATAATTAAAGACTCAACATATTTAGAATTATTAAATGTTGATTTATACGATTATTTATTTGAAAAAAC
>LFRX01000031.1:1289-12576 GCA_001512985.1 Acholeplasmatales bacterium DTU056 | reverse complement strand
AGCTATTATCGAACTAAAACCACGGTTTACATATGAACAAATTAAACGATTATTAACTATACTAAATGAATATAATTATTTATCATCTTCAATTATTATATCTTTCGATTTAGAAAACTTAATAAATATTCGCAAAATTAATAAAGATATTACTATTCAATATTTAGTAAATGAATTTAATGATGAAGTTTTAAATAATTGCTTAAAATATCATTTTGATATTGATATCAATCATCAAAACTTAAGTAAAGAAATTGTTCAAATATTACATCAAAACAATATTAAAGTTAATACGTATACTGTTAATAATCCAATTGTAGCATTAATGTTAGCAACTTGGGATGTTGATTTTATTACAACGAATATTTTAGAATGAAAATCTAATTTTACACAAATTAGATTTTTCATTTACAAAAAACATCAAAAAATGTCATAATTAATTATTATCATATAGATGGTGAGTCTATATGAAAGCAAAATTTATTGTATTAGCTCCTTATGAGTTGAACATATTAACAACTATTATTGACAGTATTTTATTAAACCTGGCATCATTTATAATTATTGGAGATAAAAAGAAAATAAGATTATTATGTTTAAAATACAATTTAAATTATAATCTCCTACAAATATACGATGAAATAGGAGATATTAATATTTGCTTAAAATTAGAAGAATTAATTAATGAAAAAAGTATTGATTATGTTCTAGTTGGCGATGTGCAAAAAGATTTAGTTATGCAAGTTTTAGCAAAAACACATCAAAATGTTTTAACTAATTTTTATCTTTTAAGTGTGAATAATAAATTATCATTTGGATTAAGTTATTTAGAAAATTCTATAGATTTTGAAAATGAAGCATTAGCGATTTTAGAAAGTAAGATGTTCTTAAATAAGTTAGGATTATTACCTAACAAAATAGTTTTAATTAATGATAATCGTCAAACATATAATAAGGATTATGAACTAACTAAAATGTATTTGCAAAGATTAGGGGTAAATGACAAAATCTATACGCATTATGGACTTATGGATTTAATTAATATTGGTAGATTTTCAAAAGAACTAGATAGTTTCAGTTTGGTATATTTGCCTAACAAATCATATCTAGAAATACTTTTACATCAACAAAATATTGATGTTAAAACGTGTCAAATAGCACTAAATAATAAACATCATATGTTGTTAGCGACAGGAAATACAAGTAAGGATATTTTGTTTTCCATATTCTTATTTAATAAGTTTACTAAACAAAATGCTTTTGTTAATGCAATATAAAAAAGCTAGCAAGAGTTACTTGCTAGCTTTTTTACGTTTTACAGTCAAGGCAGTATTAACTGTAATGTTTTCTAAATCAAAGATGTTATCAATTTCTTCAGCAGATAAGTTGGTATGTTTTAAGATTAGTTCTTTTAATGATAAATTAGAATTCTTTGCTTCCTCAAGGATTTTTGTACACATATCATATCCAATGTATGGAATCATTGCGGCGATTGTAGAGTTTGAAAGTTCTTCGGAAATAGGCAGATTTTGATTTACTTGTATACCATCTATGACCTTTTCTTTAAATAAACGGACTACTCGACGATGATAATTTAGCATATCTTCTAAACAAGCATAGATAATAGGTCCGAATACATTAAGTTCTAATTGACCGGCTTCGACAGCCTTAGTGATGGTTGTATCAAGACCAATAATTAGGAAGGCTGTTTGGTTAACTACCTCCGGAATAACAGGATTTACTTTTCCGGGCATGATTGTTGAGCCTGGTTGTAATTGTGGTAAAAAGACTTCGTTGAATCCGTATTTGGGACCAGATGCCATTAGACGAAGATCGTTAGCGGCTTTGGATAGATTTACTGCTGAAGTTTTGATTGCTGAGGAAAGCCATAAGAATGGATCTAAATGTCGGGTTAAATCAAATAAGTTTTTACCTTGAACAAAGTCTTCACCGGTATATTGGCGAATATATTGTATTACTTTGGTAACATAAACAGGATTAGCGTTAATTCCTGAACCGATAGCGGTTCCTCCCATATTGATTTCTAGAAGACCGCTCATTGCTTGTTCAATCCGTTTAATATCACGTTCAAGCATACTTGCTAAGGCTCCAAAGTGCTGCCCAAAAGTCATTGGTACAGCATCCTGCAGATGAGTGCGTCCCATTTTATAGATTGTTTTAAATGCCTCGGCTTTTTCTTCACAAGCATGTTGAAGTTTTTTCAATTCAACTAAAAGTTTTTTAGTTAGACGATAAGCAGTAATTTTAGCAGCAGTTGGGACGACATCATTTGTTGATTGACCACAGTTTACATGGTCAAGTGGATGAACAAAGTTATAAACTCCTTTTTCCCCACCAAGCATTTCATTTGCACGATTAGCGATTACTTCATTAGCATTCATATTAATACTAGTACCAGCGCCACCTTGCAAAACATCAGTAATAAATTGACCATGTAAGCGACCATTAATTATTTCATTACAAGTAAGTGAAATAGCCTCAGCAACCTCATTGCTAAGTAGTCCCGCATCTCTATTTGCCTGTGCAGCGGCTTTTTTTACTACCGCTAAAGCTTTAATCATTTGGCGAGAAAGACCACGTTTAGTAATTTGAAAATTCTCTTTTGAACGCAAAGACTGAATTCCATAATAAGCTTCTTTTGGAACTTTTTTAGTTCCTAAGTAGTCCTGTTCAATTCTAAATCTCATATAATCTCCTACTCTCTACAAACCTTTAATTCCTTTGCTTTTTGATATACGGCATTACTTACAGCTTTTACAACGCGTGAATCAAAAGGAGATGGAATAATATAATCGCGTCGTAATTCTTCATCTTTAATTAAATACGCGATGGCTTCGCTTGCAACAATTTTCATTTCATCAGTAATTTTATAGCTTTTAGCATCTAAAGCACCACGGAAAATTCCCGGGAAGGCTAAGACGTTATTGATTTGGTTTGGATAGTCACTGCGCCCTGTTCCAATAATAGCTGCTTTTGATTTTAAAGCTTCTTCATATGGAATTTCTGGATTTGGATTAGCCATAGCTAAAATAATTGGATCATCGTTCATAGAGTTAATCATATCAACTGTTAAAATATTAGCTACGCTTACTCCAATAAAGCAATCAGTATTCTTTACAACCTCTGCAAGCGAATCTTCAGTAATCTCAAAATCATCAACAATACCATCATCTAATAATTTTTGAACAGCAGAATTATAGCGATGATATTTTGATTTAGATATTATTCCTTGGGCATTAGTTCCGTAAATAGTTTTTGCCCCATAAAGTCTTAATAATTTAGCAATACTAGTACCAGCGGCACCCATTCCAGATATGACAATTTTCAAATTGCGAATATCTCGTTTAAGTAAACGACAGTAATTGATTAAAGCCGCAAGTGTTACTACAGCTGTCCCGTGTTGATCGTCATGAAAGACAGGAATATCTAGTTCTTGTTTTAGTCTTTCTTCAATTTCAATACATCGTGGACTAGAAATATCTTCTAAGTTTATCCCTCCAAGTCCTGGAGAAATTAATTTAACAGCCTGAATAATTTCTTCAACATCTTGCGTATCAAGACAAATTGGAATCGCATCAATCCCAGCGAATTCCTTAAATAAAATACATTTTCCTTCCATTACAGGTAGGGCTGCTTTTGGACCGATATTACCTAATCCTAAAACAGCTGATCCGTCAGTTACTACTGCAACGGTATTTCCTTTTCCGGTATAGCGATATATTAAAGATGGATCTTGATAAATTTCCTTGCACGGCTCTGCAACCCCCGGAGAATATGCTAAAGCTAAGTCCTCTTTTGTCTTGATACTTACCTTAGAATAAACCCCTAATTTCCCTTGATTTTCTTCGTGTAATTTTAATGCTTTTTCTCTTAATGTACTAATTTTAATCACCCTCATTCATAATATCATTTTATCATATTTTGAAATTAAAGTTAAGTTAAATAAATATTTTTTAGATAATTATGTTTGGTATATTTTGTATGAATTTCTAATATATTTTTATGGGGTGAAAAAATTAAATTACAAATTTATGGTAATAAAAATTTAAGTGGAGAAGTACAAATAAGTGGTTGTAAAAATAGTGCCGTAGCCATTATTCCAGCAACTATCCTTTGTGATGAAGAAGTACGATTAAGAAATGTTCCCCAAATTGAAGATTGCCAAACTTTACTTAATATTTTAAGTTATATTGGACATGAAGTAATAATTACTGATTGTGAAATAATAATAAAACCTAATCCAAAAACTAAAACCAATCTAAATACTCCTCTAGTATCTAGGCTACGTGGTTCATATTACTTTTTTGGGGTACTTCTTGCGAAAAGAAACAAAATAAAAACATTTTATCCAGGTGGTTGTAATTTAGGGAATCGTCCGATTAATTATCATTTAGATGGTTTTTCTAAAATGAATGTTAATATAATTCAAAAAAATGATCAATTAATAATGCGTACTAAAAAACTATTAGGAACAACAATTAATCTAGATTTTCCTTCAGTTGGAGCGACAATTAACTTAATGCTTGCTGGAACAAAAGCAAGAGGGGTAACGGTAATAAACAATTGTGCTAAAGAACCAGAAGTTGTTGATGTGGCAAACTTTTTAAATTCAATGGGAGCGAAAATTGAAGGAGCGGGAACAAGTACAATTACAATAACAGGAGTGAAAAAATTAACTAAAACTACATATACTTTAATGCCAGATCGAATCGAAGCTGGAACATATTTAATTTTAGGGGCATGTGCTGATGGTCCGGGATTAACAGTCACAAATGTTAATCCAAATCACTTAACTTCGTTACTTGAAGTATTAGAAAAAATAGGTTGTCAAATGGAAATTGAAAAAGATAAAATTACCATAACAAAAAATCAAGAATTAAAGCCAATTCATATAGAAGTTGGACCTTATCCAGCGTTTCCGACTGATTTACAACAACCATTGACAACACTTCTAACGCAAATTGATGGATTATCTAGTATTAAGGAAACCATTTTTAATAATCGTTTTAGCCATATATCTGAATTACAAAAAATGAAAGCACATATTATTTTGCAGGATAATACAATTATTGTTAAGGGGAAAACCTTACTTGAACCAAGTGAGGTTACTGCCTATGATTTACGTGGTGCCGCAAGTCTCCTAATAGCTTGTGCAATTACCAATGGAGAAAGTGTTATTGATAATATTGATGTATTATTACGCGGTTATGAAAAGCCTTATGAAAAACTTGCAAAATTAGGGATAAATTGTAAGATAATCTAAAATAAAAAAGCCCTCGATAAGAGGGCTAAATTATTGTTCAAAAACAATTTTTATTCCATTAGGACAAGTAACTATAAAGGTATTTTGGCTTTCAATAAAAGTGGGTTCGTTTTTTAAAATATCTTTTAATGTATTAAAATTTTTAGCCTTAATAGCAAAATAATTTAATCCTAAGTACTTATCAGGTAATGGTCCTATTGGACTATTCCAATTATTAGCAGCAATATGGTGATGATAACCATCTACAGAAGCAAATAAAGCATTTGGTGTTTCTATTTGCAAGTCCATTTGTAATTTTTCTAAATAAAACTGTCTAAATCCATTTAAATCTTTCATCTGAAGATGAATATGTCCAATGACGGTTTGTGGTGGGAGTGACTGTAAATTGTTTGTTGTGGCTAGACTAGCAAGCTTACGTAAATCTAATCTTTTAGTAACGATATCAAGACTATTATTTAGATATGGCCATATTCCTTTTGGTTGATCCGCATATATTTCAATTCCATTTCCTTCCGGATCATTTAAATACAATGCGTGAGAAAAACCATGATCAGATGCTCCAAGGCGGATATTGTATTGGGCTAAATGTAATAACATATTGGCTAAATCAACTTCGCTTGGAAGTAAAATGGCTATATGATACAATCCATTATACTGATGACCCCACGAGGAATTTTTAACTTCAACTAACTCAATAATAACTCTATTTTCAACTCCAAGTAATGAAATATTATTTGTTTTTTCTAAAATGTTTAATCCAATAACTTTATGATAAAAGTTAGTCATTTGATCTAAGTCAGCTACTTTTAAACTGATACGACTAATTTGTAAACCATCTAATAAATTCATTTTTATCTTTCCTTTTTAATATTCTATAACTATAGTTTACTCTTAAAAGGAAAAAAAGACAAGGAATATACTTTTATCAAAAAGGTGAAAAATAGATATCTATTCTTCACCGATTAATTCTATAAAATAAACTTCATCGCAATTAAACAATCATAGTAATTATTACTTTCGAAATAAACAGTATCTGTCCTAATCAATTTACATCCTGGGAAAAAAGATTTACTATAGGCATCATAATGATTTCGATATTTTACTTCAAGAGTAAATTTATTTGGTAAAGTAACAATGTTTTTACTTAGATCGATTTGGGTTAGACTTTTCAATACTCCTTCATAAATTTGTTGGTTTGTAACATTTGGATGCTTTGATAATGTTCCTCCATGCATACCAACCTTTGTTGGAACAGTAATAATATGAGAATTAATTTTATTAATGTCATGCATTAATTGTAAATCACCACTAGCGAAAGCGACTGGAACATTTAATAATGATGCATAATATGCATTAATTAAAAATTCACTAGCAATTTCTCCATTAATCTTTACATAAATAAGATTAGTATTCATTGTATGAGATAAGGTGTTTCCATCAGAACATGAAGGACTATGATAGCCAATAAATATTACCGCATTAAAACTTTCATCAAGGCCAGCCATCATACTAGCGGGTTGACCTGTCCAACCACGAATTAAGGTTGTATATTCAGGTAATTCCGAATGAATTAAATTTAAAGCACTGTCATGGGCATCTTTAATAACGATTTCCTTTGCCCCAGCAGCTTTTGCTGCTTTTGCGGCCATAGAAACTTCATCAATTAATTGTTTTTGAAAACGGGGATAATGGGGATTATTTAAAAACGTTTCATTCCAACTAGTTATTCCATTAACACCTTCGATATCAGCGCTAATAAATACTTTCATGATCTTTTTAAAAGATAATAAAATTATCTTTTACCTCCTTCTTTTGAGATTGCTATAATAATTATAACATAAAAATGGTAAAAATTTTATCAATGCTTTTATTTTTTCCCAAAAATATGGTATAATATAACCAATAGAAAAAAATGTAAGGAGTAATGCTATGGAAACAGTTAACAAAGTTCGCGTAAAAATAGAATATGATTTTAAAACAATGAAACATTATAATTACTATAATTTAAGATATCGTAGTAAAAAAGGAATGTTAGTTTTTATTATCCCATTAATAATTGTAATAGGAGTAGCAATTCTTTTCGTCTTTCGCAAAGACTATATCTTTTCAATTGCAATGGGACTATTAGCTTTATATTTGGTTTACCAAATTGTCTTTTTTGAAAAAGTTATAGATTCTCAAATCGAAAAATATTTTTTGCGTAATCCACGTGTAGTTACTAAGGAAATTGAAATCGATGAAAACGAAATTCGTATCTATAACCCTGGAGAAGAACAACAACAGTTTAGTTATCCATGGGAATATATTACTGAAATTCATGACACTCCAGAATTTATTTTTTTAATGGCTTTTCGTAATGCTCCAGTAATTATTAATAAAAATCCGGAGTTTTTTGTAAGTGGAACTCTTGATGAACTACAACAAATTATTCTTGAAAAAGCCCAAACTAAACCATACAAAGTTTTTGCAAAACCAATAGTAAAAAGACCAATTACTTTTGTTCATCCACCACATGCCAGAGAGGAAAGTGATGGAGCAGGAGAAGAAACTGCCCAACAAACAGAATCACTTCCAAAAGAAACTCCAAGTTTAGAAAATCAAGAGAATATTACTACTGAATCAACTGAAAATAATGAATAAAAAAATGCGCCTACATTTGTAGGCGCATAATTTATCCTATAATAGGATTTTTATAATTTACATCGCTTTAATAATGAGGTATAATAAGTTTGAGGTGAGGTTGATTGAGTGATATTAAATTAATTAATATAAAAGATAAAGAAAATTATTCTAAGGGTAAAATAAATAAAGTTAATATGCAAAAAATAATTGAAGAGAATTGTTTTGAATTACTAGGGCTACAACTTATCGATAGTAATTACAATATTCAATCTCACCCAGGAGAAATTATTGAAACCATTGGAATTGATGAGAATTATCAATTAGCGATAATTGAATATCGTCAAGGAAAGTTTAGTCAAACAATTAACAAGGGTCTTTTTTTTGTTGATTATATTAATAATCACCTTAGTGAGTTTAAGTTATTAGTTGTGGATAAACTTGGGCAAGAATTAGCAAAACAAGTAACCTATAAACCACGGTTAATATGTATTGGTGATGATTTTAATCACTATGATGAATATGCTATTAATCAATTACCGTTGGATATTGACTTAATTAAATTTCAAAGCTTTACTAGAGGTTTCGTGGTAATTGAAAAGGGGGTCTGTGGAAGGAGACAGATTAGAGTAAGAGAGGAAAGTTTTAAAAATAGTATAAAAGAAAAGGAATTATTAGAGGAAATACGGAAGTTTGTTTTATCGCTAGGGGATGAAGTAGTGGAAAGTGATTTTGGCTTGTTTTTAAGTTATCGAAGAATTAAAAACTTTATGTACATTACCAATGAGGAAGGAATAACTATAAAATTAAAACTTCATGATAAATATCGTTCATATGTTATTAATACTTTAGGTGATTTTAACCGTTCTAAAACTAATATCGAATCAGCATACGACCAAAATTAAGGTGTAAAAATGATTGAGAAATTTATTGAAAAGTTGAATGTTTTATATGAAGATAATCATGTGATTGTTGTAGAAAAGTTTGAGGATGTTTTAAGTCAAAAAGATTATACTGATGATATTAGTATGTTAGATATTGTCAAATACTATATCAAAGAAAAATATCAAAAAAAGGGGAATGTGTATTTAGGATTAGTTCATCGCTTAGATCGACGCGTCGGTGGATTAATGGTTTTTGCAAAAACTAGTAAAGCTGCAAGTAGACTAAGTACCGAAATTGCCAATCATAATTTTTATAAAACATATTTAGCCTGTGTCAAAAATAAACCTCTAAAATTAGAAGACACTTTAATTGATTATTTAATTAAAGACGAAAAGAAACGTCTTGCTAAAATAGTTTCTAAAGATACTTTAAATGCTCAAGAAGCAATATTAAAATATAAATACATAAATAGTTTTGCTTATAATAATCAAATATTTTCATTTTTAAAAATAGATTTAATCACGGGAAGATATAATCAAATTCGGGCTCAATTATCTTATCATAATATGCCGATTATTGGAGATTATAAATATCAAGGAATACTTCACTCCAGTAGACGTTTAGGTTTATGGTGTTATCGTTTAGCATTTAAACATCCAACTAAAGATGAATGGTTAGAATTTACCCTTAAACCGGAGAAAGATTTTTGGAATTTTTTGCAGAAAGAGTGATACAATGAAGGAATTTTTTAAGAAAGATTTACATATTAAATTAACTGTTATTGCTTGGCACTTATTTATTGTTTTCTTTTTTAGTGCTTTTATCTTTGTAATTAATTTATTTTTAGAAAATGAAACATTAGATTTTATTCATAAGATTATTCGAATTTTCAATTTCCCGTTATATATCATTACAATTGCAAGTATTTTTGTTTCGCTACATTATGTCATAAAATCCCAACAAAAACGTGATAGAATTTGCTTAGCATATTCATTTGCGGTATTAATATTAGAAATTTTAATTATTAGGGGGTTATATAGTTTTTTAGCACTATTTAACCAATAATAAAGAGGTGACGTGATGAATTTTAGAAAACAAATAGTTGCGGTATTTACTATTTCTTTCGTTTTCATTTTTTTCCTTACAATTTTAGCCTCAAACCAAGTCTTTAGTTTGGGGCGAGTTAAAGCGAAAAGTTATACTGCTGACATATTTCTTAGTGAACATGGGGATATGACAATTAAAGAACAATTAGTTATGAAATACCCAAGCGGATATAGTGTGATTTTTCGAGATATCATTTATGATAAAAATATTAATTCTAAAAATCCTGTTACTGATGACCAAGCATACTTTGATACTAGTTCTGTTAAAGTGAGAGTCAAAAACAGTAATAATCAATATATTTATGATGTAGATCAAGGTATTAATCAGGGTGTTCGGGTTAGATATTCTTTTTTGGGGCATGTTGACGAATATGGGGAACCAATTGGCTGTCCTACCAACATTAAAACAGCTCAATGCGAAAGTATATTTATCCAAGTATTAAATGGAATGGATGAACAAATGACTTTTGAATATGAATATACTATTCGCGGAGCAGTAACAAAATATAATGATATTGCGGTCTTAAATTGGCGAATATTAGAATATTTTCCTAATCGAATTGATAAGGCATATATCACTATTAATCTTCCAACCAATTCTCATTCAAAAAATGACTTTCATATTTTCGGTCATGGATTATATTCAGGAACAACTGATATTAAATCCAATCAACAAGTAGTTCTTGATATTAATAAAATCCGTAAGGGCGATTTTATAGAATTTCGTTTATTAATGCCATTAGATGTAATGCCAAATGTTCGCCCGACAAACCAAGTTAAGTTAAATCAATATCAGTTAATTTTAGATGAAGAAGCCGAACTTGCCCGCAAGGCCAATTTACTAAGAACTACATATTGGATATTGTTATTAGCCGGAGTTGCCATTATGCTTGGGGCGATCGGATTAATAATTTATATTTATAAAAAATATGATAAAGAGTTTATTCCATCATTTGATGGTAAATATTATCGTGAGTTGCCGGCCGACTATAGTCCAGCCGAAATGAGTTATTTATATTACTTTAAGAAAACTCATGACGAAGACATAACGGCAACAATTCTAGATCTAATTCGAAGAAAGTACTTAGTATTGGAGAATGCAGAAAAGGATATTAATGCTAAGAAACCTGATTTTGTATTAAAATTAAACAAGGATAAAGATTTACAAGATCTTAAAGCCCATGAAAACCATTTGATTACATGGTTTATTTATCAAATTGGTGATGGAGAAAAAGTTTCATTAAAACAAATTGAAAACTATCCAAAAGATGATTACAAAAAAGCCAAAGAATTTAATGACCAAGCCAAAAAATTTGTTGAGAAAGTTTCAATCGAAGGAAATAAACATGACTTCTTTGATAAAACAATTGAAAAGGCTCGTCCTAAACTGTAT
>LFRX01000031.1:0-1278 GCA_001512985.1 Acholeplasmatales bacterium DTU056 | reverse complement strand
TATTCTTTATATGTTGCCTCAGTAAAAAGACGTAGTAAAAATGGTAATAATGACTATGCTAAATGGAAAGCTTTTCGAACCTTTTTGTTAGAATTTAGTCAAATTAAAGATTATCCAATACCTGGAATAGTTGTTTGGGAACATTACTTAGTCTATGCCACATCGTTGAAGATTGCCGATAAGGTTATGGAACAATTAAAGGTTAAATTACCGATTAATGAGTATGAAGCTACTCAAGCAACATATTTAGGTTTTGGATATTACTATCCAAATTTCTATTACGGATATGCCTTTGGTCGCATTAACTCATCACTTTCTACTGCTAGAAGAAACTCTTTCCAAACTATCTCAACGCATACGGCTTCAAAATTTTCTAGTGGCATTGGACGTGGCGGAGGATTCAGTGGCGGTAGTTCCTTTGGTGGGGGCGGCGGCGGATTTAGAACAAGATAAAAAATAAGGAGGAAAAAATATGTTAACAGTCTTTTTATTATCATCTGGTGGTATTATTGGAATTGTGATTGCGGTTGTAATTTTACTTTTAGTGATTTGGTTAATTATTGTTCGAAACAAATTAGTTGTCTTACGCAATAAAGTTCGAAATGCATGGAGTCAAATTGATGTTCAATTGAAACGTCGTTTTGATTTAATCCCTAATCTAGTTGAAACAGTTAAGGGCTATGCTGCTCATGAAAAAGAAATTTTCGATCAGTTTGGCCGTGCGCGTAATATGTATGCTCAAGCAGCCCAAACTGGAGATGTTGCTGGGCTTGCGGAAGCGAACAATCAAATCGAGCGTGCATTAGGAAGATTGTTGATGGTTCAAGAAGCATATCCTGAATTAAAAGCAAATGTAAATTTTCAATCACTAATGAATCAACTAAATGAAACAGAAAACAAAATTTCGTTCTCAAGAACATTTTATAATGACATTGTTTTAAACTATAACAACCAAATTGAAATCTTCCCAACTAATATCGTCGCAAGTCTATTTAATTTCAAACCAGCCCAATTCTTCGAAATTCAAGAAGTAGAAAGAGAAAATGTTAAAGTAAAATTCTAACCTAAAGTATTAGCCAAATTAACTAGGATTAAAACTAGTTAATTTGGCTTTTATTGTTGATGTTTAAATATAATTTACTTGACATACTTTGTTAAATGATGATATAATCTAATAGTCCTATTAAATAGGACTATTTGGGGGAATATTTTTTTGAAGGGGTGAATATTATTAACAGTGAAAGCAAATACTTGGTAATAATTGATCCAGAAAAAGTA
>LFRX01000011.1:3460-16169 GCA_001512985.1 Acholeplasmatales bacterium DTU056 | reverse complement strand
GCAATTTTTGAAATAATTTGTTATAATTAATGCAAAGGTATGTGATAACATGAATGTTAATGAAGTAAAAAAGAAACTTGAAGACCTTAAAAACCCCAATCATCAAGAGTTTATCAAAAAGCTTGTTCCAGGAAATATACCGGTACTAGGAATTAAAAATCCTGTTCTAAAAAAGATTGCTAGAGAAATTGTCAAAAAAGACTATAAAAGTTTTCTTGACACAAATGATTTTTCATCTTATGAGTTAATGATGATTCATGCTTATGTAATTGGTTTAGCCAAAGATGATATTGATGTCTTATTAAAATATTTTGATAATTTCGTTAATTTAATTAATGATTGGGCAGTATGTGATACCTTATGTTCAAGTTTTAAGATCGCTAAAAGAGAACAAGAGAAAGTGTGGAACCTTATTACCAGTTATAAAAAATCTACTCATCCATTTAAATTACGAGTAATGACAGTAATGATGTTATGTTATTTTTTAAATGATAGTTACATTGACTATGTGATTAATATTTTAGACTCAATTAAACACGATCATTATTATACTAAAATGGGGATTGCTTGGGCATTTGCAACAATCATGACAAAATATCGCGATAAATGCTTAGCTTATTTAGAAAGTTCAAATTTAGATCGTTGGACATATAATAAAGCCATTCAAAAAATGATTGAATCGTATCGTATATCACCAGAAGATAAAAACTTATTACGTACTATGAAACGATAAATAGTTAATAAAAACCCCTAGATTAACATTTAATCTAGGGGTTTTTATTACTTTTAAATTGATCTAAAGAAATCATTAAAAATAGAGAATTGTTCTACTTCTTGATATTTTAATAGTTCTTCTTCGGTTGGTAATATCGGTTTATTAACTCCATTGGTATTGACAGTTAATGTTAGTTTAATTTCATATTCCATATTTTCTTTTGGTAATTCAACTTTAATATTTGTATCAAGTTTAATAATTGAAATATTATTCTCGATAACATTTATTGTAAATTCTAAATAAGAGTTGTCATTTAAAAACACCAAAAGAGCATCGATATTATTAAAAATGTTACTTAAATTGTTGATTTGAATTAAAATATTTTGAAAATTCTCTTTAGTAATTTTAATACCTAACAAGCAATTTGAATTTTGATAACTTATTGTAAACAAACCTAGGATTGCATCAATTAAATTTTTTTCGTCAGTTGTTAGTTCATCATACTTGATATTGGCTAAATAATTAATGATTTCTCTAGGAAATTTATCAAATGAAGTAAATATTTCTAAGATTTCAATGAATCTAATATCTAATTCTTCATTAATTAATGTCTCTAAGATTTTACTAGCATCCATTACTTCTTTTACTTCATAAATTTTTGGTTCGTCACGTAAAACATTAAGGCTACCATCAACTCCTAAATATGTTTTATTTTCATATAAATAAAATAACATATTACCATTAATATTAGCAAGTGTGGTCCTCAGACTAATTTCGCCATTAATGAATATTAAAAACTTATTAAGCAAATCATATTCCGAATAAATATTAAATTTCCCGCCGAAAAGATAAGTTTTTTCCGGGGTATTTGCTAAAACATTAAGGTCAAGATTAACACAGGAATTTGGGCCTTTATTAGGATTATTAATATTTTGTATTTGACTTAGTAATATGTGTGGAGATATTTTATCAATAATAACTTTCTTAGTAAATTTTTTTCGAACCTTATTATGAATAATTTCAAAAGTAAGAATTGATTCTTGGGGGGAAGTAGAAAAAAATATTCCTTCAGAAGAAATTAATAAATTATTTGAAGTATAAGTTATGTCAAATTTATATTGTGGGTGAGTAGTAATTAATTGAAATCCTGGTGTGATTACATCAGGAGTATTTTGAATAATATAACTACCTATCTCATCAACAATTGTATAATCTACTTGTGGTGGCTCTTTGTCATTTTGATTATTTTTATCATTGTTACAACCGGTAATTCCTAAAAATAACATTAGTAATAATATGAAAAGTAATATTGTATTTTTTTTCATTATCTCACCCACTTTTTCTCGTTATGATTCTATTATCTTTTTCACTCTTTCCGCATGAAACTCATAATATGGTTTCAATATACCTCTATATTTATCTTTCCATGGTTTGTTTTTCCCATAATAGTGAATAATATAAGCATTTTCGTCAACCCAGTGACGATTAATTTTTTTCCGCTTAGTTAAATTATATCGTTTTATAGCACGATCACTTAAATTATATTTTAAATTATCAATTACGATTACTTTATTACCATATAAAGCATTTAAAACATCTTGGTCTGGTAAAAATAAACGTTTTTCATTTTTAATAATATATTCATTTAACTCTTGAATATTTTGTTCTTTTCTCAACTTTTCTATATTAATCAGCAGTACACCAGTATTTAAATATTTTGATCCTTTAGCAGCTTTATTTTTCCAGTTATTAAATCGAGTTAAAAAACCTTTGACGTTGGTTGCACCGATGTAGTAATTGTCTTGAAAGTCCATTTCATATAAAGATTTTAAGTTTTTTAAAACGATAATATCTGGATCTAAATATAGAATTCTCTCTACAGTATTTGGTAAATATTCAATAGCATATAATCGAGTATATATTTCAGGTGGATAGCGATAAGTTGTTTTGGCAACTGCTAAAATTTGATTATGATATTGCATAAGATGAATGCTTAGATTATCAAACATTTGTAAACATTTAATATCTTCAAGGCTAATATCATTACTAATTAAATATAAATCAATTTTTTCATGAGGATGATGATACATAAGTGAATCAACCATCACTAAAAAATGGAACAAGTAATTTCGATTTAAGGTGGCTAATATATTCATAATTTCACCCTATTTTTAAATTATTCTAATAAAAATATAATATTTTGATTTAATTTTATCAAGTGAATTTTTCAGGATATCTTTTAAATTAAGAAGTTATTTTTAATTATAATCCAATTTTTTATTTAAGTATAATCCAACAAAAACTAGGATTCCACTAACCACAAGACTAACAAATATAGATAATACTGCATTAAATCCCGTAAACTCTAATCCTGGTAAACGTCCACCAATTGTTGGTATCATTAAGCGAAGCACTGGAATAAATATAATTACATACTTTAAAGATTTTATTGTTGTATCGTTAAGCTTAGCGGATGTAAATACAGAAGAAATAATAATTATTATTAAAAATGAAAGTCCTATCATAATTCCAATAGAGCCAATAGTTGAGCGAGTTAAGAAAACCATTAACTGAACAAGGCAATAATAAAATATTAATGCACAAACATACATCAACAATGTTTCAACAACTTTTATAGCTTTAATCCCCTTAAATCCAAAAATTAATCCAGCAAATAAAAAATTTAACAATGAATAAACTAAAAAACTTATAACAGTTGTAGTTAATGTAAAAATCAAAGTAGAAAGATAGATAGTATTGCGATCATATCCTATAATAATTTTATTTCGAATTGTATTGTGATTAAAATCAGAAACTAAAATAACAATCATAAATATTAAATACAAAATACCAAAATCTTGCGTAGGACTAAATGATTGTTCTAAAAAAGTTAGTGGATTTATAAAATAAGTATATTCATTATTTAACTTAAGAAAATAATTTATAACAGCATTCAATGCCGTAAAAACAACTAGCAGGATGATTGTAGCAATAAAAAGTTTGCCATTAAAATATTTGCGAAAATCAGCTTTTAGGATGTTGCGCATATTGTATACCTCCAATTACTCCAAGGTAAAATTCTTCAATTGTCTTATTAGATTTGTGAATTTCATCAGCACTAATTTCTAGTAATAGTTTTCCCCGACTTATAAAACCGTATTTTGTGGCAACTTTATCTAGTTCCGATAAGATATGGCTAGAAATGAAAAATGTTATATTATGATTTTGATTTAACTCAATAAATAATTCACGCATTTGCATAATCCCTAGAGGATCTAAACCATTCATTGGTTCGTCAAGAATAATAAATTTAGGATTACTAATTAATGCCATCGCAATAGCAAGTCGTTGCTTCATACCTAATGAAAAATGTTTAACTTTTTTATTATTATTAATTAAATCTTGTAACCCCACTATTTCAAGCACTTTTTCAATTCTATCATTGCAATTTTTTATTCCTAAAAGATCGCATTGCAGTTTTAAATTCATGACTGCGCTACAAGAAGGATGTAATGCTGGAGATTCGACGATTGCGGAAAGGGAGCCAAAACCACCTAAGTTTTGTAAATCAATAGATCCACTTGTTGGAATCATTAGTCCTGAAATCAATCTAATCAAGGTTGACTTTCCTGCGCCATTTTCACCAACAAGTCCATAAATATCACCTTTATTAATAGTAATATTTACATTATCAAGAGCCCGAAAGTTATTAAAATCTTTAGTTAAATTGTACGTTTTAACAATATAATCCACATTATCACCTCTCATATTTGTTTACCTAATTATACCTTAATATTGATAAATTTCAAAGATATATTTAGTTTCTTTTCAGAGTAATTTTCTATATTTATGTAAAAAATGGATATAATAATAACAACTATGAGGTGATAATAATGTTTAGTTTTATTAGAAGAAAATTAAAATATTTACGTAATAGACCTAAAGGCCCTAAAGACGAATTTACATACTCATTTTTATCTAACAATTTGCGTGATAATATTCATAATATTCAATCAATTTTTGGGAATAGTGCTGATATTGTCATTAGGAATTTTACCTTTGGTAAAGATTCTTCCTATGAGGGGGCACTTGTCTTTGTTGATGGATTAGTAGATAATATTTTTATTTCTAGAAGCATATTATCACCGCTTTCAGACTGGAAAGATACTTTAGAATCCAAAGATAATTTAATTGAATTTATTGAAAAGCAGATTTTACAAAATCCTGAAGTTAAACGATTATCAACTTACGATGATGCAATATCAGATTGTCTAAATGGCAATACTATTTTATTTGTAAATGATTGTGATACATGTTTAAGTATTAGCACTAAAGGATTTGAAAAACGGGCCGTAACTGAGCCACAATCAGAAGCTGTCGTTCGCGGTCCGCGTGAGGGGTATACTGAAAATATTCGAACAAATACATCTTTAATACGACGAAAAATAAAAAGCCCTTCTTTACGAATTGAAAATTATGTTATTGGTGAAAAATCAAAAACCAATGTCGCATTAATATACTTAGAGGATGTTGTTAATCCTGATGTCTTAAAGAAACTCCGTAGTCGGTTAAAAAGAATCAAAGTTGATGCTATTTTTGAATCAGGTGTTCTTGAAGAATATATTGAAGACTCCTCTTTTTCACCATTTGCGACTATTGCTTATAGCGAAAAACCAGATGTCACCGCAGCAAACATCCTCGAAGGTCGAATTGCTATTGTAGTTGATGGTACTCCTTTTGTTATAACTGTCCCAATGCTTTTTATTGAATCATTTCAATCAGCTGAAGACTATTATGGAAGAAATCTTTATACATATTTAATACGTATTGTACGTTATGTGGCATATTTAATTGCTGTTTTTGGACCTGCCTTTTACATATCTTTGGTTAATTATCACCAAGGTTTAATCCCTACAACCTTATTAGTCACAATAATTAATGCCCGCGAAGGAACATCATTCCCAATTATTATTGAAATCATTATTATGTTATTTGCTTTTGAAATAATGCGTGAAGCAGGAATTCGCTTACCTCGTCCAATGGGCCAAGCTATCTCGATTGTTGGAGCATTAATTATGGGGGAAGCAGCAGTTAACGCAGGGCTAGTCGGAGCACCAGTAGTAATCGTTGTGGCGATTACCGCCGTAGCTTCATTTTTGATTCCAAACCAAAGCGAAACAATCCCTGTTTTACGAATCTTTGTTTTGATTCTAGCAACTTTCGCTGGTTTATTCGGTTTAGTAATCGGTCTATTAGCTATTCTTATCCATTTAGCTTCCCTTACTTCATTTGGTGTCCCGTATTTTAGTGGGTTTACTCGTTATAATCAAGATAGTATAATTCGTACACAATTAAAATCAATGACAAAACGTCCGGAAGGAATTGCTAAAAATAATATTGTTCGTCGTGGATCTAATATGAAGAATTACAGTATTAAAGAAAACGAAGCCGAGGATCGGGTTGGTGTTCAAATATGAAAAAAATATTCATTCTAGTATTTTTATTACTATGTTCATTATTTTTAGTTGGATGTTGGGATGCTAGAGAAATTAATACGTTGTTTATAGTAACAGGTATTGCTATTGATAAATCTGAGCAAGAAGGATTTTTTGACGTATCTGTTATTGGGATTAAAACTTCACCATCAAGGGGTGGGAGCCAATCGAGTGATGATAAAGATAAAAAAATTGTTTTAAAAACAACTACACGAAGTATTCGAGATGCTTTTTTTCATCTAAACCTTAATTATGATCGCACATTATATCTTCAACATAATCAAATAGTTATTTTTGGCGAAGATGTGGCTAAGGATGATTTACATCGTCATTTAGAATTTTTTGTACGATCCGAAAACTCGCGGATGGAAACTTTAATGTTGATTGTAGAAGGGAGAGCAGACGAGGTATTTAAAATGGATGTTAAACAAGAGCAAAACTCAACAATTTACCTTTTCACTCATATTCAAACCATAAGCCGACGGGTTAAACATTATAAAATATCTGTCTTAAATTTTATAGCTAACTTATTAACAGAAGGATTTCATTCTGTTATTCCGATTTTTGCCGTAAATAAGAATGATGATGATGATATGCCGATAAATATGACTGGTTTTGCAGTTTTTCGTAATAATAAAATGATTGCTAAAATTACTGATCTTGAAGCATTAGGATTTGTTCTACTTAAGGGAGATGTAAAAAATACCAATAGAACAATTATTTCATACGACGGAATGGTTTCTTTTGACTTTGATGATATTAAAACGAAAAAAGAAATTATTTATAAAGACAATTATCCTATTAAAATTAAAATAACAATTGAAATAACAGCTAGTGTAGAAGAATTACTTGGCTTTGAAAAATATTCTATACAAGATTTAAATCGCGAATTACATAATATCGTCCAACAAGAAATAATTAATGTTGCTACACAAACCTTTAAATATTTTCAAGAATTAAAAGTCGATGTTTTTGGAATTGGATTATCTATTTATCAACATCATCCTAAAAAATGGAATAACCTAAGAAATGATTGGGATAATATCTTTGCTTCTTTAGAAGTTGAAATAAATCCAAAAGTAGTAATTAAAGATTATGGACAAATTGTTAGTATTTATAACCCAGGAGGAGTAAAATAATGACGATTGCTGAAACAAAAATATCCGGTAGACAATTTATGTATTCAATAATTTGTTTTATCCAAGCCTCCGCTATCCTCAACGCATTTATTTCCAACATTACATATCAGGAATCATGGCTTGTAGTTATTTTTGCGTTTATTATCTTTATTCCATCAGTTTTTATGTATGGAGCATTGATTAACCGTTTTAAAGACAAAAATTTAATTCAAATCATTATTCAAATTTTTGGACCGGTCTTAGGAAGAATTATAAGTGTAATTTATTTAATTTTTTTTCTATCTATCACAATGTTTAATATTACTGACCTAACCGATATTACTAAAACTTCTATGTTGCCCACTACTCCATATATTATATTAGTAATGATGTGTATTCTTATCACTGCTTGGGCAGTTCGTTCCGGTTTGAGAGTTCTAACTATATATAGCAAAATGTATGTTTTTTTAGCTTCATTTATAATCATACTTTCAATAATATTTTTATTTAATGTGATTGAAATCGGAAATTTATTTCCCATATTTAGTTTACCACTTAAAAAATATGTTCAAGGAATTCATATTTTAAATGCCATACCATTTGGTGAATTAGTAGTATTTTTATTGATTGCTCCGAATGTCCAAATGAATAAGAAACAAACCTATAAATATTTTTTTCTTGGAGCATCTATTGGAGCATTTTCATTTTTCTTAACAGTATTACGAGATATTTCTGTATTAGGTGAAACATTTGGAATGTTTGTTTTTCCATCACTAGTTGCTTTCCGTTTAATTCGAATTACTGAAGCAATTACTCGAATTGAAATCTTATTTATTGTAATTCTAATTATTTTATTAATTTTTAAAATTTCTATACTTTATTATGTTACAGTCATTACAGTTTCCCAAATTTTTAATTTGAAAAAATATAAAAATATTGTATTATCAGTGGGATTTTTCCTAATGACAGCAGCCATAGTTTTATCGGCAAACTCTATTCAACACACTCTTGCTGCACAAAATGGTGCACCGTTTATTTGGGTTACTTTACAAATAATTTTTCCATTTATTTTGCTATTAATTTCATTAATCTTTAATATTAAAAGTCCGAAAGAGGAGTCAAAATGATAGTAATTGGCGTAATATATTTACTAATTATGATAATGGATTTTTACCCAATAATTAAACACAAAAAAGTAAAACACCTAATTATAAATCTTATGTTTATTATCCCTGGTCTTATCTTTCTTTTCCTTGCTGCCAAGGGAATAATAGTTAAAAGTTGGATAACAATAATTTGGGAATTTTTAAAATCACTTGGAATAAGTTATTAAAAACCTAAAGTAGTAAACTACTTTAGGTTTTTTATTTAAATTCTTGTCCTTCTATCTTTTAAATTTTGTCTTTTTTTATTTTTTTAATAACTTTAATCTCAATTAAAATCAAAATTGCAAATAATATATAATTTATAAAAATTCCAAGAAATGCTTTTAATTTTGAATACTTAATAAATAAACAAATTGACAATAATATCACAAAAGGAATAGTGGCAATACTAGCCTTCTTATGGATACTCTTCCAAACATCATCGAATTCAAGTGTACTATATGTTCTAATTCCAAATAACTCATTTCGATTAACTATAGGAAAAAATTAACACAAATTAAATCAATCAATATAAATATTAAAATTATAAAAGTTCCATAATCAAATTTAATTGCCATCATTTAAATAATCTTCATTTATTTTACAATGCTATTTTGTCCTATTAATATAGCTTTTTACAATATTTTAAAAACTAATAAAATTAAATTCTTAATTTTTTATACCAACTTTTCATTTCAATAATTTTTGTATGAGATAATTTATGTCCAGTATTAGTCCATATAGTTACTACTTTTGCGTTTGCATTTGTAAGCAATTGAATTAATTTTTTGGTTTCTTCTTTGGGGACCAATGGATCATTTTTTCCAGCACCGACAAAAATATTTACTTGAGTCAAATCTGGTAAATTAATGTTTTGTCTTGGTATCATAGGATGAGATAAAATAGCATATTTAATAGAATCATGAATAGTTATTAAAAGATTGGCTAAAATATTGGCTCCGTTTGAGTATCCTAGAGCTATAACTTTATTAATATCAAATTGATAAGATTCACTTGATTGTTGTAAGAAATCATATAGTTAATACGTTCTTGCCATTAAATCTTCTACATCAAAGACTCCTTCACTAAACCTTTTAAAAAATCGCGACATACCATTTTCTAATACATTTCCCCTTACCGAAAGAACATTGGCTTTATTATCAATCATTTCAGCAACCCCTACTAAATCATATTCATCTCCGCCCATACCATGTAATAAAAATAAAGTTTTATCACTTGTTCCTTTTATAAAAATGTGTTTCATAGAACACCACCATTACAAATATTCTTTTTCAAATACTTTATTACTTCGAATTGTATCAATATGGCGAATTATGCTTTCAATATAATCTCGTTGACTACGAAAACGTGGTGGTAAAGCTAATTTCTCACCCAATGTTTCATAATCTTCTTCATCATCAATAAATCCTGGTCCATCAGTTGCAATCTCAAACAATATTCTTGGATAAAGTCTAGTGTACAATGATTTAAAATAAAATCGATCAACAAAACCTGAATGTGGGACTTTTAATTTCAAAACATAATTTATCCATTGAAATAATTCTTGTTCATCTTTTACCCGAAAGGCCACATGATGAACAGTTCCATATCCCATTGTTGCTACCCTCATTTTTGGCAATACAACTTCTACGATAATGCTAGCTCCATTTCCTCCTTCATTCATTTCATATAAAACCAAATTTCCTTCTTCTTTTGTTTTATTCATAAATAGTACTTTTTGTAAAACATTATTCATATATGGCAAATCATCAATAGTTAGAAAGACTGGCACTAGCCCGATAATGGCATATTCATTAGGTATAGGTCCTTTTAACCATGGAATACCCCCTGAAACTCCATAGTTGTTTTCATCAGAAAATAATGCATAGGCTTGCTCATCAAAATCTTCAAAAAAGATAACATTATGACTAAAGAGTTTGACAATTTCACTATGCTTTACATTAAATTTTGTAAATCTTTTTTGCCAGTATAATAACGCTTCATCGTTTGAAACACGAAAATTAATTCGTGAAATACTATTTAATCCTTTTTTCCTTTTGTTATGTTTGGAAAATCAAAAAAAGTTATGTCTGTCCCTGGACTTCCAACATAATCTACAAAAAACAAATGATAAGTATGAATATCATCTTGATTAATAGTTTTTTTAACTAAACGCATTCCTAAAATATAGGTAAAAAACTCATATATTTTTTCTGCACTGCTGGTAATCGCCGTAACATGATGAATTCCTAATAATTTCATTTAATCATCTCCTTAAATTATTATCTATTTTTATTGTACTATAATAGAAGTATTGTATCTATTAATATGACTTTTAATGCTCTATTCGATTAATAATTAAAATGCTTGTTTTGAAATTTATCAAAACAAGCATTAGGTGATGGANNGGGGGCATTTTCCACTGTGTTGAGTCTTACGATTCACTATATATAACAATGAAAATGGTCAAATTTATTGGTAAATAATTATAAACGTATCTATTAAGTAGAATCTTAATAGATACGTTCAAAGGAGAGTAATGATAGTGTTAGATTAAAATATTTTAAAATCTAGGGAGTGGAATGCAAAGTAAAAGATAAAACCAATAGAGAAGATATAAATTAATGGATGTACTTCTTTTGGTTTACCTTGAGCGATTTTAGCAATTGCATAACTGATAAATCCGAAAGCAATTCCATCGGCGATTGAAAATGTTAGAAGCATCATTAGGATTGTCATAAAGCATGCGATTGCGCTGGCTTTATCTGACCAGTCAATATCTGCGATTTGTTCACACATTAATACACCGACTAATACTAATGCCATCGCGGTAACTTCTTGAATTTTAAAAATGGCCATTAACGGATATAACGCAATTGATAATAGGAATAATGCAGCCACTACAAGATTTGAAAAACCAGTTCTAGCACCAGATTCAACACCAGTTGATGATTCTACATAAGAAGTAATTTCTGGTGTTCCTAGAGTTGAAGAAATTAATGTCCCAACCGCATCAGCAAATAACGCTTTTTCAAGATTAGGAATATTACCTTGTTCATCTTGAATGTTAGCAGCCTTAGTAACAGCTACTAGAGTTCCCGCAGTATCAAAAATATCTACAAATACCAATGCAAAAATAATAACTGGTAAAGTAACTAGTTTAGCAGTTGCGGTAAAGACTTCACCATTTTCTAATGTAGTATCTTGGAAAAATGTTTTAAATCCAGTAATAAAACCACCAAAAGTTTCTTTAAATGTTGCTAAATCAGAATATTTATGTAATACAATTTTATGATCAATAACTTTAGTTAAACTTAATAAAGCATACAATAATGCAGTCGCTAAGATTGCTAAAATGAATGAGAAGTTACTTACTTTTGATTTTAGGTTGTATAAAACAAATATTAAGACTATACCGAATAATGCTACTAATACTTTTGGATTACCTAAGTTTCCTAATTTTACATAAGTTCCATATGGATCCGCTACAATCACACCGGCAGCTTTTAAGCCAACAAAGGCAATAAACAATCCTATACCTGCACCGATTGCAGCACGAAGACTTTGTGGAATAGCATCAATTAATTTTTTTCTTAATGGTGTAAAGGTAATTGCTAGGAAAATAACACCACCGATAAATGATGCTGCTAATGCTTCTTGCCAAGAATAACCAATTGAATTACAAATAGTAAATGTAAAGAATGCATTAACACCCATTCCTGGAGCAAGTGCTACTGGATAATTTGCCATAAATGCCATTACAATTGTTGCTAGAGCGGCACCGACAGCAGTTGCAATAAATGCTCCACCTAACGGAATTTTAGCAGCATTAATCATTGATGGGTTAACGGCTAAAATATAGCACATTGATAAGAAAGTAACTAATCCGCCAACTGTTTCAGCGCGGAAGTTAGTTTTGCGTTCTTCAAACTTGAAAAACGCACTGATTTTTTGTTTCATAAAGATCTCCTTTCCCTTTTTTTGTGTGCGTATACAATATATCATACTAGAAGACAAAAAAACCAAAGTGCGACACTTTGGTTTCTACTACATTGACAACACCAAAAAAAGGTTATCAATCGTAGTCATGCACTTTACGGGTGCATGGTAGAAACTTGGTCACCATATTAGACCAATTATACGATGATATATTGGATACACTTATACTATACCAAAATCAATTTTTGATGTAAAGGCGATTTTTGTAAATTAGTTGTATTTTAAAACGTTTTCTTG
>LFRX01000011.1:0-3288 GCA_001512985.1 Acholeplasmatales bacterium DTU056 | reverse complement strand
AGTAAAATACCTATTAATATTGCTGCTAATGAGATAATGAAAGTTTCACGGAAAACATATCCCGATACTTCAAATTCTTGGTAACCCAATACTTTTAATGTAGCTATTTCTCTAGTTCTTGTATGGATATTTATTAAAATCAAATTATAATTTATAACTAATGCTAATGCACATGAAAATACCACCATCATAATTATGATACTTGAAAGACTTTTTGATGTTTGATCATACATATATTTTAAATCTTCTTTTAAAGCCACTTTGGTTATCGAAGAATTATTTTCCAATTTTTGTTTTAGAACATCTTTTTCTTGATTTGTTAGATTTGTTATAACATATATTTTATTATAGTCTAGCTTAACATATTGTTCTAAAATCTCTTTTGCAATATATACGTTATTCCCAAAATAATAATCTTGTATATGAGTTATTGTTAATTCTATCGTTTGGTTTGATATTGAAAGTTTTATTTTATCACCAACAGATAAATTATGTTTACTAGCAAATTGTTTAGTTATAATTACCGAATCTTTTGTAAATTCAAAATTTTTTTTATTTTTATTTCTAAAATTAATAAATTCATTAATTCTACTACTATCTTCAAATGATAATACAGTAATAAAATCTTTATTTTTGTTTTGAAGTTGTGCTGTCACACTAAAGACATATATGAAATTAAAATTAGCAATTTCACTTATTTCAGTTTGTTTATTAATACTAACTTCTAAATCATAACTTAAAATATCATCATATTGATATTTACCAGCTAAGTCAACTGAATCTTTAACACCAAATCCCGCTAATAATAGTGCAGTGCTACCAGCAATTCCAATTAAAGTTAAAAATAAATTACGTTTGTATCGAAAAATATTACGAAAAGTCGATTTATATTTAAATTTCAGTCTTTTCCAAATGAAAGGAATTTTTTCTATAAATATTTTCTTGCCTGATTTTGGAACTTTTGGACGTAATAATTCGGTCGGTTTTTCTTTTAAATGATTATAAACTGAAAGAATTGTGACAGTGACGACTGAAGCAATCATTATTACAGATATAATCGAAGTATAATTAAAATAATATTGAATAGAAAATGACGGGAGATTATAAACGGTTGAATAGACATTATAAATAATTCGAGGAATAAAATATACTCCACCACCAATTCCAATAATTGTTCCAAGTCCTGATGAAATTAAACTATAAATAATGTATTTTGATAAAATTTTCAAATTACCAAAACCAAGTGAACGTAATGTTCCAATTTGATTCCGTTGATCTTCAACAATCCTCATCATTGAAGCCATTGTTACTAAAACAGTCACCATCAAAAAGAATACTGGGAATAATAATGATACTGCTTCTGTAATACCAACATCAGATAAGTATTTGGCATAACTTTGATTCATATCTAAACGTATAAAATATAATTCTGGATATTCTTTTTGTAAAATATCAATTTTTTCTTGTAAAAAATCACGATAGCTTCGGCTAAATAGTTTATATTTTTTACTATTATTTAAAGTAATTAAAATATTAGTATAAGTTTTTTCATTTTGTAAACTTTCATCAGCATATACAATTATTTCAATTGGTCGTTGTTCAGTATGTGATATCTCCTCAACAAACGCAAAATACCATGGATTATGAACTATACCTACGACTTCAATAGTTTTATCCATAAAAGTTGTTATATATCCAAGTGGAACATCAACTAGAAATGGTTGTTTTTGTTCTATTACTACTTCAATAGTTTCAGAATCAGGATTTGGCAATCGTCCTTCGATAATGGTTAATTTATTAATAGATATTTCTTCTTTAAAATTAATAACATTTATTCTTGCAAGCTTTTTTTCATCTCTAAAATCAACATCTCCATCAAAAGAAAAGTAGGGATAAACATCATCGATTAATGGATGATTTTTTATATCATTAATTATTTCATCACTAAATGGTCCACCTATAATCATCGCATCCGCAGCATTCGTATCTTCATAAAATTTTTCCACACTATAATGTAAATTTGGTGCGGCTGTCATTAATCCTAAAGTAAAGCCTACTCCCAAAGCTACTATTAGAACAATCGCTAATAATTTAGGGAATAACGTCCAAGTTTCACGAAAAATTAATTTCGTAAATTTTTTCATCACCACATTACCTCATCAATATCTTTAGGATGATCATTAACAATGATGCGACTTACTTTACCATCGCGTATTTGAATAACCCGATTTGCAATTTCAGTAATAGCCTGGTTATGGGTAACAATAATCACAGTTTTATTATGATTTTTAGAAATACTTGCTAAAAGTTTTAGGACTTGCTTTCCTATTTCAAAATCTAATGCTCCGGTTGGCTCATCACATAATAATATCTTTGCATTTTTGGCTATAGCTCTCGCAATGGAGACTCGTTGTTGTTCTCCACCTGAAAGTTGAGATGGAAAGTTATTTGCACGTTCTTTTAATCCAACTTGTTCTAAAATATCCATTGGATCAAGTTTAGATTTCGTAATCTCCTTTGCAATTTCCACATTTTCCAATGCTGTTAATTGAGGCATTAAATTATAAAATTGAAATACAAAACCAACATCATATCGACGATATAACGTTAGCTCCTTTAACGAAAGTTTACTAATATCTTTACCATCAACTATTATTTGACCTTCATCGATAGTATCCATTCCGCCAAGGACATTTAAAATAGTTGTTTTACCTGCTCCACTTGGGCCAACAATAACACACAATTCACCTTCATATACTTCAAATGATACATTATCATTGGCCCGAATTATTTGTGAACCAATTTTATAATTTTTTACAACATCCCTAAACTCAACCATCTTCCTCATAATCAACTTCTCCCAACCTTATTTAAGATATTTTTTAATAAGTCCACTAAGACCTCTACTTCTTTAACTCCTATTAATTGAAATATTTCATCAAAATATTTTTCTATATTAATGAATTTTTCTTCCAAGTAACTTTTGCCAATATAACTTAAAGTTATAACGATACTTCTTTTATCGTCAGGATTTTTAGAAATACTAATAAATTTTTTTGTTTTTAAAGATAATATTAATGCAGTAATCCGACCTTTTGTAACCTTTAATTCTTCACTTAACTGTTTTGGTTGCATTGGTCCATTCAAATATAAACGTAATAAAAATGCATCTTCTCCTTGAATAAATCCGGCAATATTTTGAACCATCGGAATTCTTGAGATATCATATAAACACATTAAAAATTCATCTTTTAATTTGGTTAATTTCTCATTCAAATTTTCCCACCT
>LFRX01000002.1:2232-2714 GCA_001512985.1 Acholeplasmatales bacterium DTU056 | reverse complement strand
TTATTGTAATACTTCATGATGCGTTTCCTTAATAGAACTATCCTCCATATCAAAAACTATTCTAAGTTGTTCCTTCATAAGTTTTTTTCTTTGTTCGTAGAATGTTTTAAAATCAATTAGTTTTAATGAAACACCTTTAGGTAGATATTTATCTTTTTCATTTCCTTTTTCTATCCAATCTTCTAAAGGTAACTTGTTTTTGCTTTCATTTTCTCGGCCTTTTAAAAGTTGTAAATTTGCCAACTGATCTTTCATATGTATAAGGTCATTCACATCTTCTTTGGAGAAACCGATATTTAATAGGTTACTTTCTTTGAAACTAAAAACTGGATGCATATGATCTTGATGAAATTCAACTTCATTAATTTTGATTTCTGGGTACAATAACGAAAGAATCATAAATGTGTACTTCCCCTTAGAATGATCAAATAATCTTTCTAGTTCATCATCTCCAAACTTAAAGTTTCTATCACCAGTTAAGT
>LFRX01000002.1:0-2064 GCA_001512985.1 Acholeplasmatales bacterium DTU056 | reverse complement strand
TTAAAAGATTCAACTTTTAAATTAATCGGCAAATCACTAACATATAACATTGTCCTCATTACAAAGTCATTATTAAATGAAAAATTTCTAGTTGGTCTATTAATGTTTTTTATTAAAGTATCCATTAACTCTCTACCTTTAGGCCATTTAGCCGTTAAGGTTGAGAAGATCAAGTCAGTTTTTGATAGTACAGTACCAGCACTGTTTACTCTAACAAATATATCTAAAACTTGATCCATATTGGCATCATCAATAGAAAAATAACTAATGAATTTCAGATGACAAATAACTTCCCATAATTTACTAACCATTTTAACTTCACTGTCCAGCCAATTTTCCTTTACTTTTGAGAACATTAAATCTGTAGTATTGTTATAATTAAGTACTTCTTTAACTTTAAACCATTTCTTTCCATCATCAGGAATTTTATTTGAATCAATAAATTTAAATTCATAAACCTCTTCTTCATCATCTAAAGATATATTGTTTGATACATTTAAATATAATTCTTTTTTTGGGAATGCATCATCATTACTCCAATATTTTCTGGGCTCTTTTGTAGCCAAACTACCCATTAATGAAATATAAAGTGAAGTTAATCTTTGCTGTCCATCTAAGGCAACCTTAAACTGGTCTTTAATTATTGTGTCTCTTATAGGATTTTGATTAAAATCTCTTTCATGGTAATCTCTAATAAAATCATAAAAAACATAATCTTTGATATTATCCTTTTCTTTATCAATATTCCAAAAAAGAAATGTCCCAATTGGGTAACCTCTCATTAAAGAATCAAATAACTTTGTAATTTGCTCTTCGTTCCATACAAACTTCCTTTGAATAGCTGGTAAAAATAATTTACCATTTTCAATTTCAGTTAACACATCTTTTATTGTTTGATCAAAATACCCCATATAAAACCCCTTTTTTCAAACTTATTTTTTTAGTAGGAATATTACTTTTTTTTGCTCCTACTTTGTATCTTCTTTATTCCAATGCCAAACATCATCTATAGTCCAAATTTTTAATCCTTTAAATTCCATTTCTAATTTAAACCCATTATAATTATTGTTTAATAAAATTGCTTCATCTAAATCTTTAACTAAAAAATAACTCTCATAATATTCATCTGACTTTCCTAAATAATAGCCATCAAATTCAGTCCATTGGTATAAAAAAACAGCACCGCATTTCTTACAGCGAACTGCACTTCTACCACCCCTATCCCAAATGTAAGTATAATGTTTAATTGTTCCATCTTCATTACGTACTATTTTGCCAAAGTTCTCCAATACCTCATACTCAAAATGCTTGATAGCAGTAGGTGCATCTGCATAAGAAAAAATACAGCAAGGTTTCACATTCTCTACAATTTGGTTTTTCATAAAAAATCAGACTCTTCAACTTGTTTAATATAATCAGTTAGTTTAATACCATCTGCGGATAACCATACTTCATTACCACTTCTTGAATATCCAGAGACAAATCCTACAGCAAACGAGCTAGAACTAAATGATACATCTTCTATCAATTTATCATTTATTAATGATTTCGCGTTTATAAAGGCTCGTGGCACTCTGTGTACTATACCTTTAAAATTATCCAAATATGACTCACAAATACCAGAAGGATCACCAGATTCAAAAAATAAGCGAACACTTATAGGGACTTTTGTTTGCTTCGCTATCATATATACACCTCACTCTACTTAAATTATAAAACGCTTTTATTTTGTCTAAGTATAGCATAAATCCCATTTTTTTACAATTAAATATCAATTAATAAATAGCATGTTTGTATCCTTTTTGTCTCAAATCGTTAAAAAGTATTCAAATCGTTAAAAAGTAGGGTAATCGTTAAATAGTTGATTAGAAAATAAAAAAGAGACCTAATAATAGCCTAAAAACTGACTACTACAGGTCTCTACAAAACTGGCGAATAGGAGATTTTCCCCTTTCTGCCAACAAATAAAAAAGGTCTGACATTGTATCAAACCTATGCATTCAATATGGTGGAGATAAGGGGACTCGAACCCCCGACCTCTAGAGTGCGATTCTAGCGCTCTCC
>LFRX01000045.1 GCA_001512985.1 Acholeplasmatales bacterium DTU056 | reverse complement strand
TAATAGTATATGCTACGTTTGTTTGTTTTTGTGGATAGTTTACAATTTGACCTTTGTTATTTAAGATTGATGTATTACTACTTGTAAAGGTAATTGTTGCGCCTGAGTAGTTTTTACGGACATAATATTCTGTTGCCACTAAACGGAAGAATTCTTCTTGCATTCCAGCACGAATTAATGTTTGTGGACACATCTTGTTACTGAAGTTACGATGGAAGCCGACTTGTGGTAAGCGTAGTCCACGTCTTACCATAATATCTGCAACGAGTTTTGCTGTTCTTTGCCATGTATAATATACATTTGATCCCGTATTAACAGCCATCTCAATACCAATACTGTTATAGTTTCCACCCTTTTGAACTATTACACCACTATTAGTCCATGTTGGTCCTAAGTAGTAATTACCATTTGAACCAATTGAGTATAAGAAACCTTCAGAGTTAATTGGTACGGTTGCAGAAAGTGATGTCGCTTTACCATTGATATAGACTTTATTATTACTACGAGTTGTTTTCGGTTTAACTGTATCAATATTTGTTGCTTTAACGCCAGTATCTCGTTTTGTAAAGGTTACCCGTGAACCATCACCAGCATGCCATGCCGCATATGTTTCATCGATGTGTTGGAAGATACCATCATTTCCTGTTGTATAATGCCATGATGAATTAGTGTTACTTGGATTGATACACCATCCACCATTAGCTCTAGCAGTTGAACTAGCCGCTGAACTTCCAGTATCAT
>LFRX01000033.1:34852-40504 GCA_001512985.1 Acholeplasmatales bacterium DTU056 | reverse complement strand
AATATCTTTATTATTAATTACAATTTTTCCTTTAGTAATTGGAAATTGTCTAAGCAATTGACGAACTAAAGTTGTTTTTCCAGAACCAGTTTTTCCAACAATTCCTAACGTCATTCCTTTTGGAATTGTTAGATTAATATCTTTAATGATGTAGTCTTTATCATCGGGATATTTAAAGCTGACATCTCGAAATTCAATTTGGTCAATATCTTTTAATGTCTTAGCGTTTGGAATATCCTTTAATACCGGCTCCGCATTCAACACTTCATTAACTCGATCATAAGCGACGCTACTTTGGGAAATAATTGTAATTTGATTTCCTAATCTAAATAATGGTCTAGCAAACATTCCCAAATACAAGTTAAAAGTAATTAATTGTCCAATTGATAAACGTTGATTAATAATCAAATATGCTCCATATATTAAAGCAATACCTTGACTCATTAATGTTACTACCCGAAATGTTGGACCAATAACACTTCGTAGTAAGACAGATTTTCGCTCAATTTTATAAGCTTTTTCGGCACTTTCACGTAAACGTTGTTCGTCTTCTTGTTCTCGAACAAAACCACGAACTAATTTAACATTTGTGACGCTTTCCATAACTAAGTTATTTAAGCGGCTATTTTCTACCCGAACTTTCCGCCAGTTTTGACTTATTTTAGGACGAATTTTCATTACCACGATAACAATGATTGGTAATGGAATTATTGATAATAATGTTAAATCTATTTTAATACGAAGCATTAAAATTAAACTCAAAATAATCATTGCAATAGTATCAATTAAATGGAATAGCATGTTTGTAGAAACGTTGGAGACTGCCCAAGTATCTCCAGTAGCCCTAGCGATTAAATCACCCGGATAATAAGTTTCAAAGAAAGTGCCATCTTGTAAAAAGACATTTTGTAAGAAACGAATTTTAATTTCATAAAAGATTTTATGAAATAAGTTTCCTAAATAGTAATTATAAAGTAATGATAACATATATATCCCTAAAGCAAGGGCTACCATAATAATAAACACATAATAAACATCACTTTTTATTAAAGTTTTGTAAGTGATTTTATCAATGAATTCTCCCATCACTTTAGGGGGTAGAGTCGTTAAATATGCTAGTGATAAAGAACTAACTAGCACTATTACATATTTATACCATTGTTGTTTGACAAACCATTTCAAATCGCGGAACACTCTAAACATACTTCTCTTCTCCTTATTTTGCAAAATAAGGCTTCCTAAAAGAAGCCTTTGTTTTATCTAACGATGTCTAAAATAATATCTAATGGAGATACCTCTTCATTAGTAATAATAATATTATCTAATAATATTTGATATGCTTCTTCTTCATTTTTACCATTTCCATATATTACTGCCAGTACATCGCCTTGTCTTACTTTTTTCCCTACTTTAGCAATTACCTGTATTCCAACCCCTAAGTCAATTGTATCATTAATAGTTTGTCGACCTGCCCCTAAAATCATAGCAGCTTCACCGACTTTTAAAGCATTAATTTCAGATACATATCCGTCTTTTAGGCTACGTACTTTGATAATATTTTGGGCTTGTGGAAATAGAGAATAGTCATCGATTACTTGAGGATTTCCGTGTTGATAAGTAATCATTTGACGAAGTTTATTTAAAGCTTGTTGTGATTTAATGACTTCATCGATTTTTTGATATGCTTCTTCTTTAGTTTTTGCTACATCAGTTATTAATAAAATTTCACTACTTAATTCATAGCATAGTTTAGTAAAGTTGCGTGGTCCGTTACCTTTTAGAGTTTCAATAGCTTCAATTAATTCTAAGCTATTTCCAACCATTTCGCCCAATGGTTCATCCATATTCGTTAATACCGCTACAGTTTTCTTACCAACACGGTTTCCAATATCAACCATTGCTTTGGCTAATTCACGGGCATCATCTAAAGTTTTCATAAAAGCCCCTTTACCAACTTTAACATCTAAAACAATATGATCGGCACCACTAGCTAACTTTTTGCTCATAATACTTGAAGCAATTAATCCCACTGATTCTACAGTTCCAGTTACATCACGTAAAGCATATAATTTTTTATCCGCAGGCGCAATATTCGTTGTTTGCCCCATTACAACAAGCCCAATTTCACGAACTTGCTTAATGAATTCTTCACTCGTTAAATTGATTTTAAAACCTGGAATTGATTCTAATTTATCAAGTGTTCCGCCTGTATGACCTAGGCCTCGCCCACTCATTTTCGGAACAATTACACCACATGCGGAGACGATTGGGCCAACAACTAATGTTGTTTTATCTCCCACTCCACCTGTAGAATGTTTATCTACTAATTTTCCTTCTATGTGTGATAAGTCAATGACTTCTCCACTTTCAAGCATTGCTTGGGTAAATGCTAATCGTTCATCGCTATTTAATCCTTGAAAAATTACCGCCATTAAAAAGGCACTCATTTGATAATCTGGAATAGTTCCATTAACATAACCATTAATTAAAAAATAAATTTCATCCCGACTTAGGGCTTGTCCATATTTTTTTCTATTAATTAAATCAACAACACGCATGCCTTTCACTCCTTACCTTGTATAAATATTATACACCATTTATTTATTTTTATCTAGTCTAAAAAAGACTATTTAGTTTAAAGCATAAAAAGGTGAGTGACTATTTTTATATTAAAAAACAATTATATTACAAAAACCCGCCAACTTAAACTGGCGGTTTCAATTGTTTTAAAAATTTATCATAATCACAATTAAACTTTGCTTTTATCGTAAGGTAAACTTAACTTCATTAATATCTAAAGATTTCGTCTTAATTACAATAATTGCAGGTTGTGGCTAAGTAGCATTGTTATATCCCTTCTTTAGCCCTTCTGTTTCTAATTATATATGTAAAGTTTTACCTTCCAAATTTATTTGATTTATTCTTTTGGGTCTACCTCAATATACATCATTATAACATTATACCTAGATCATCTCTTTTTCGTAGTCTATGACTAAAAAGATGGAAAAAACTTGATTTTGCTCATCTAAGTTTTTAATTATATACATATCCTTTGACTCTCTATCATTTAAAAACTCCTCTTGAAATTCATATCCCGAATATAAAACAACTGCATCATATTTTTGGGAACACCCTACACATAATAATAAACTTCCAAATAACAACAAAAATAACACTTATAATTTGGATAATTTTTTAACAACTTACCCTCCCCTTGGTTTATTATTATTTGCTAATCAAAGCAATAAAAATTAATTCATTAGTTATGATACTCACTTTTACATATTATCATTTGATACTATTAATATCAAGTATATATTATCGGAATAAAATAATCAACTATATAATTGTAATCAATAATTATTTTATTTCTAAATAATAATCAGTAAAAATTTGATTAAATTCATTCATATTATTTTTAATCGTTTTTTCTACAACATACACTTTCACTAAATAACCATTATATTGTTTTGGAATCGCAATGGCAAATTCCTTACCCTCATTTATTTTTTGAGCAGTAAATTTAATTGCCTGTGAATTTTCTAAATTAAAATTAGTTTCACCTTTTGGCAATAACATAATTCCAACTTCGGTAATTTCATGATTACCACGAACATCATAAGCCCCCATTATATATATTCGATTCTTGTCTTCGGAAAAAATAATTTTCTCATTTAAATAAGCAATTATTTCTTCATAATGTGGAGCATAGGAGTAAATAGCTTTAATTTCTAAATTTTGATAAATACTAATTTTTAAAACATTACTGATACTTCGTTTTTTTCCATTTACTTCCCAATGACTGAAATAACTCGTTTCACCAACTATTTTTGGAGCTTCAAATTCTAAGACTTCTCCTTCATATGATTTAATCGTATTTATCTGATTATTAATTTCCACAGTAACTGTATATGATGTTTTAACTTTTGAATATATTGGTTTAATTATTAAATCTTCGTTAACATTAGTAAAATCTTTATTCCAACGAACGAATTGATATCCTTCAAGATCAACTGTAAAATTCGGACTTATTGCACTTTCTCCAGGAGCAACTTCTTGAAATGATATTACTCTATCATTACCACTTAAAAAGATTACATAGAAGTTTTCAGAAGTTTTAAAGTACGCAGTAAAATGAATATCTTTGTTTACTTTAAAGTAATATCGGAATTGTTCATCAACTTTACTACTATCTACTAAATATCCATCTTGACTAAAGAAACAAAAGACACTATCTTCAGTATTAAAAGCTTGGATAAGATTAGTATTCCCATAGAAAGTTTGCGGGTTTAAAATTGTAACTTGTTCATCTGTTCCGCCAATTACTTCTTTAGTAATAGTATATTTTACATGTGTTAATGATTTTACCGTAATTATTGCAAATACTGTTAAAAATAATGAAACGATTACTAAAGATAATAACTTCTTATACCTTTTCATTTTCATTACACTCCTAACCTATCATATAAATTCACGATATCTTCAATAGGTTTTTTCTCAATAAATAATTTCTTTGATTTATGAAGTGTTCGTTTAGGATTTTTAAAAACTAATTTAGTCCATCTACTTATCCATGCCCACGGTAATAAAAATGGATATTTATTTAAATATCGATAACTTGGCAACATAGATTTTTTACTTGGAAAAATAGTCACTATTAAATGTTTAAATTTACCTTTACGAGAATTATTAGCTTTTCGAACGTGGCTTGTTATTCTCGGGGTAAAACGATTAAAGTCTTTTCCAAACCCATGAACTCCTGATAATATTATATAATCGGTTACTTCTTCAAGAAAGCTTTCGTCTTGATTAAAACCTTCTAAATATTTACTAAAGTCAAAACCAAAACATTTTTCATTTAACCATAACATATTTTTGAAAAATAATTCTAATTTTGTTTCTTGTAAAAACATCATAAGTTTTTCTTCGTTTAAATTATCATAAAAATAATTAACAAAGATACCTATATCTAAAACTGAACGTACACCAATTCCAGAAGAATTTAGGTGTTTCACTAAATGAATTAATAAATATACTAAATTATATTCAGGATTTAACTCATAGCGATAATCACTAATTTGGTAGACTTCTTCCCAAGTTCGCTTTAAAAATTTAGTATATCTATCAGTATCTTCACTATTTAGACTACCATGAACTTCAATTAAGGTTTTACGGTTAGATATATAACAAGTATGTGATTGATTTGTAAGAAAATGTTTATAACCGTATTCAGCAAATACTTTTGAAGCCTTTGGTAAATCCTCCTCGCTTACTAACACATCGATATCTCCCATTAGTCGCATATAGGACTCAGGATAAATTTGCTTTAAAAAAGATCCTTTTAAAAAAATATGTTTAATTTGATTATTTGAAAATAATTCGCTTATTTCTAAAATATCTAAATTAGTAATAACGTCTTTTTTTGTAAACAAATAAAAAGCTTTTTCAAATTTATGATAACTATCTTGCTCAATATTTTCCTTAACTAATGTTTGATAAATTAATCCTGCTACTCCTGCATCATTAGCCATTTGAAATAATTTATCAGCATCATTAATTACCTTATTATATTTTTGATTGTCTAAAGCATACTTAATTAATGCAAAGAAATCATTTTTTACTTCTTTCATAATATTTCCTCTTATTTATTTA
>LFRX01000033.1:24436-34718 GCA_001512985.1 Acholeplasmatales bacterium DTU056 | reverse complement strand
TTTTTATTTTTTAGATATGAATATTTACTTCTTGCTTCTTCCAAATCTTGTTTCATAATGTTTGAAACAATTTCTCCAATTTCATTTGTGCTTAAGTCTTTTATTTCCTCATAGGTTAAAACTTTTGAGACTTTAAAGAAAATTTTTGTTGGTAAAATTGGAAAGTTCTTTTTTACTTTATACATTCCATCACAAGCACATACTACAATTGGACATTGGGTTTTTAATGCAACTTTAAAGATTCCTGTGCGAAGTGGCAGTAATTGACCAGTCTTACTTCGAGTTCCCTCTGGATATACTCCTAAGGTATATCCATCACTTACCCAGTTACATGCTTCTAAAACTGTTTTTAAAGCCTCTCGGTTGTTTTCGCGGTCAAGTGGTAAGAATCCTGCTGATACTAACCAGCGATTTAAAATAGGAACTTTTAAAATATTATCTTTCATAATTAAAATCAAGTTAGGCTCTTTCAAGACGTTTATTAAAATTAATGGATCAAAATTTGATTGATGGTTAGATACTACTAAAAACTTTCGGTCTTTCGGAATTAAATCCATATTATATTTTTTTATTCTAATTCCAAAGAAGAAATTTACGATTTGTGCCACTTCAACATTCATCCGTCTTAAAAAGCGACTAAAGCGACTTTTTTTATCAACTGGTCGAATAATATATGTCAATAGAATAATTGTTCCAACAATGAGAATTAATAAGCAAAAATAACTACCAACTAGCGTTAATGGAATTTTCCATAGTAAATTAAGATTTAAAGGATATATTTGAAAATAAACTAGACTGGCAGTTAATAAAATAGAAATAACTACAATACTAATTAATAACATTATTTCACCTTCTCATAAACACAAAATGAAAGTTTTCCATCATCTTGTTTAGAAATTAAATGGTATTGTGAAAAATCAATTGTTGGAAAGTATGTGTCACCCTCATACGCCTCATCAATATGCGTAATATACAACCTATCAACATATGGCAAAGCTTGCTCATAAATTTCTTTTCCGCCAATTATAAAAATTTCTTCTTCGTGAGGTTGTTTTAAGAAATCAATTAAATTATGAATTACAATAACCCCTGGATAAGAAAAGTCTTTATTTCGAGTAACGACAATGTTAGTACGATTCGGTAGAGGTTTGTGGTTTTTTTCTAAAATGGAATAGAAAGTTTTTCTTCCCATGACCACTTTTTTATTTAAAGTAGTTTTTTTAAAATATTGTAAATCACTTGGATAATACCATGGTAAAGAATTATTTTTACCAATCACATTATTTTTGCTAATAGCAACTATAATTGAAATCATTAGACAGCAACGACTCCTTTAATAGCAGGATGAGGATTATAATTAGTTAGTTTAAAATCTTCATATTGGAAATCATCGATACTTTTGACATCTCGAATAATTTCCATTTTTGGTAATTCACGTGGTTCACGTGATAACTGCAATTTAACTTGATCTAAATGATTTGTATAAATATGAGCATCACCAATAGTATGAATAAATTCACCTAATTCTATATTACATACTTTGGCTACCATCATAGTTAATAAAGCATATGAAGCAATATTAAATGGTACTCCTAAAAAGGCATCGGCAGAACGTTGATATAATTGGCAAGACAATTTATTATCTTGAACATAAAATTGAAACATAGTATGACAAGGTGGTAATGCCATTTTATCAATGTATGGAGCATTCCAACTATTAACAATTAATCTCCGTGAATTAGGATTTCTTTTAATTTCGTCAATCACCCATGCTAGTTGATCAACAAATTCGCCATTTGCTCCATCAAAGTGACGCCATTGATGTCCATAAACTGGTCCTAAATCTCCATACTTTTTAGCAAACTCCTCATCTTCCTTAATCTTTTCTACAAACTCTTCCATGGTTTCGCCTTGATAATCAGGGGAAGATTTATATTTTTCATATGGCCATTCATTCCAAATACGAACACCATTTTGTACTAAATAGCGAATATTAGTATCTCCTTTAATGAACCATAATAATTCATGAATTATTGATTTTAGGTGCACTTTTTTGGTTGTAAGTAATGGAAATCCCTCATTTAAATCAAACCGCATTTGATAGCCAAATGTTGAAATGGTGCCAGTTTTAGTACGATCATCTTTATATGTTCCATATGCTAGTATATGTCGTAAAAATTCTAAATATTGTTTCATTTTTCCACCTCTTTAAAAACATTATACCAAAAACGATTATAATTTACAAAGAACAAAGTAAAAAACTTAACATAAAAAATAAGCGTTGCTTAGCAACGCTTAGGTGTGCTAAAATGAGTTATTATATTTAGTGCTTACGCATTGGAATAATTATTTTAAGTTAATAAAAGTTACTCTTTCACCAATCACTTCAATAGTTTTATACTTTTTGTTGTCTACTTCAATAAACTTCATCATCAAGCGGCCTTTAACTCCAATAATAGAACCTTTTTTACAATACTCCACTACCGATTCCGCAATCCCTCTCCATAATACTACTGGAATAAAATCAGTCTCGTATTCGCCTGTATCTTGACTTTTAAATGGGCGAACTACGGCCAAAGTTAAATTACACACTACTACTCCATCTTTTAAGGTAACTAATTTGGGTTCGTCAACAGTTCTTCCAACTAAAATTACATTATTAAGCATTGTTCTTGTTCGTTATTATCCCTCCTTTTGTATTAGTGTGTTTTATTATAATAAATTATTTTTAAAACCCCAAATCGCAAAAACACATCTCAAAAACTTTTCTCAACTTTCTTTTAGACAAATCCCCCCAAAATAATCACTCTATTATTCAATTCAAAATAAAAAAATGAGATTTCTTTCAAAATCTCATTTTTTTATATTTTTATATTCCACCTTCAATAATGTAACGGAAAATTTTTGGAAAAGTACTTGGTGAGACAATTAATACAACTAATAATAATATAGCAATAAATGATAATAGAGCTCGACAGTAGTTTTTCAAGTTCTTATTAACATCTGCCCAACTCAAAATAAAATATACAATAATCGCAACAAATCCCCCATATGGTAAAGTTACAATTAATGATGTTATAACTTGAAATAATAGCCACGTCCATAATGGAACGATATTATCATATTCCGCAGTTTTGGCATCATAATCGGACTTAGTAACTTCTTCATTAAATGCATTTAAATTAAATTTTTTGAATTCATCACTCATACCTATTTCCTCCACACATATATTTGTCATTTTATTGCTTGACAATGTTTTTTGGTAAAACTTTAAAAATACTAATGGCTTTTTTAACAAAATATTTCTCTAATAATTTTAAATCATTATAGGTTAGTTTTTCAATAATATCTAGTACTTTAAAAATATCAACTTCTTTAAAATGATAATAAATAAAGCTATTAGCAATATATTCTAAATAGTTTAGAGATTTAATGAAATTTCCTAATATAACTTTTTTATAACGATTAAAGTTATTTTTACTCATTTTAATGCTATTTAATGATAATAGTTTTTCTTTAACGTAATTAGCAAATTCATCATCTTTTAAAGTGTCAGTCGAAATCATTAAGAAACCAGCTGTTTGTTCTACAAAAATATTTGTACTAAATGACCTAGTAATTAATTCTTTATCTAGCATTTCTTGATAATTATTTGAAGTAGTTCCAAAGACATCTTCTAATAATATTTTTAATAATAGTTCTTGTTTTAATAATTCTTCGCCGCTTAAACCTTCATATGGGAGTTTTAATCCCACAGCAACTTTTGGCATTAAAATATCCATTTTAACTTCGCCATATGAATTTACGACTTGATTGTCTTCACATAGATATTCTCTTTTAATATTCGTAATTGGATGAAATTGTTTGTTTTGTTGGTTATTTCGAATGGTTTTAATACATTCATTGACATCGAAATTACCAACCACAACTAAAACCATATTACTTGGGTGATAAAACGTTTCATATACAGTATATAATTTTTCTTTTGTAATTTCTTTAATCGATTCAACTGTTCCCCCAATATCTTGATTTATATAATGTTCTTTAAACATATTTTTAAGCAATCCTAAACGAAGTTGCTCTGAGGGGATATCTAAATACATTTTTAATTCTTGTTCAATGATTCCTTGCTCTCTGGCAACATTTTCATCAGTAAAATATGGTTCTTGAACAAAATCAAGCAAGACATTTAATGCTTCAAAAACTTTATCCGTAGTACTAAACAAATAAGCCGTTGTAGTATAGTTAGTATAGGCATTGGCTTGGGCACCAAGATTAGTAAGGATATTAGCTGCATCGATGCCTTCTTTAGTTTCGAATAATTTATGTTCAAGAAAATGGGCTATGCCAAGTGGCATAATTTCATACTCTTCTTTGCCATATGGAACAAAACGATTATCGATAGAACCGTATTTTGTGGCAAAGAGAGCGTAGGTTTTATTATAAGTCTTTTTAGGAATTAAATAGACCTTTAGCCCATTATCTAGTTTTTCATAATAAACTATTTCATCAATTTGGTCGTATTTTCTAAGCTCCATAATGTTCACCTGCTTTGTTAGTTAGAGTATAAATGGTGTCAAGTTCAATATTTTTGGCAACTGCAATCACATCTTCAAGTGTAACATTTTGAATTTGTTTAATATAATCATCAACATTAGGACTTAAATTAAATAAATGACGACGATATATAAAATTAATAATACTATATGGATCATCTTCTAACTCTTTTAGGTCGTTTAATAAATTAGTTTTGGCAACTTCAAATAACTCATGATTAATACGACCTTCTTGATATTTGCGAAACTCATTAATGATTAGCGAAGTCGCTTGATTGATTTGACTTTTTTCAATTCCCGCATTAACAATTAATAATCCAGCTTCTGAAATCACTTGAGATGCAATTTCATAAGCTAAACTATGTTTTTCTCGAACAACCTGGAATAAATCAGATACGTATAAACCACCATACATTATATTAAAAACGATTAATGCTGGTAGGAGCTTATCGGTTGGATAAGTATTGGTACGAAAACCAATCATTAATTTAGTTTGATTAATATCTTGTTCTTCACTAATTTCTTTAGAAGTTATATTTTTACGAATTTCGTTAAAGTGCAATGGATAATTAACTGTTTTCGAAGAAAGTTTGGCTATTTTTAAATTATTAATTAAGTATGATTTCATTTCCTCGATATCAAAATCACCTAAACAATAAACACTGACTTCATCTTCAGAAATCATTTTTTGATAAGTCAAAGCTAGATCTTTTGAGGTTAAATTTTTTAAAACTTCAAGATCACCAAGTGGACTAATACTGCTTGGCTCATCAGGACACATATGATCTAATAATCGTCTCAATGCATAACGATTTTTATTGTTATAAATATTTTCGATTGATACTTTTAATAATCTTTTTTCTTCTTGAAATACTTTTTCATCAAATTGATTCTTTGTAATATTTGGATAAAAGATTGCTTCGTGTAAAAACTCGAATGCTTCTTTAGTGACTTTTTTATCTGGTAGATATTTACTATTAACAAATTCTAAATTAAACGAAACTATACTATTTTCATATATTGGCGAACTGCCGACTGAAAAACTTGCTTCATATAAGTCGTATAATTTATTTGTTAACTCTTTTTTAGTTGGATATTTTGCCGTAGAGTTTGCTAATAGACGCGAAAGTAGTGAGCGTTGGGTTGCGGAATCGTGCGCATTTTTTCCCCGAAATAATACTTTAATTACAATGGTTTTAAATTTATTAGATTGAATAAATGTTGTTTTAACATTGTCAATCATTTCTGTTAATAACTTCATAATTTCACTCCTAATGTTAGTATTTGGCAACACTCCTAAGTTATGCATAATTATGTATTTTTATTTTAAAAAAAGTTAGAGACTTGCTCTAACTTTTTAATCCATGATTGCTGCTTCTAAAGCAATTTCAATCATTTTGTTAAATGATTCTTGACGTTCTTTAGCACTAGTTGCTTCATTGGTTACTAGCGAATCAGAAACAGTTAGAATGCAAGCAGCATTTTTATTTAAATATTTTGCATTGGCAAATAAAGCAAATGATTCCATTTCAACTGCAATGCAACCAAATTTATCACGCACATCCGTAAAAACATTACCATGATGACGATAAAACACATCACTAGAATGAATTATACCATCGACGGTTGGGATGTTTAGGTTTTTTGCTGCTTGATGTAATTTGTTTACTAGTTCATCAGATGGTTTTAAAATGTTTTCTTGATATCCAAAAGCAGTTGAAGCATAGGTTGATTCGCTGAATGCGGAAGTGGCGATGATAACATCGTATAAATTAACTTTATCAGTATATGCTCCGCATGAACCAACACGTATAATATTTTCCACATCATAAAACTTAAATAATTCATAAGAATAAATACCAATAGTTGGCATTCCCATACCAGATCCCATTACCGTTACTTTTTTGCCTTTATAGTATCCAGTAAAGGCTAGCATATTACGCACTGTATTAATCAATTTAACATCAGTCAAATACTTCTCCGCAACCCACTTAGCACGTAACGGATCTCCTGGCATTAAGACCGTTTTCGCAAATAAACTTTTATCTGTAACTTCTATATGTGGTGTTGGAATCATCATAAACCTCCTAATAATTATTAGTAGTGGTTTGTTTATTCATAATCGCTACTCCCGAACTTGTTCCGATACGAGTAGCACCTGCTTGAACCATTTTTTCTAAATCTTCAAGCGAACGAACGCCACCACTTGCTTTTACTTCTAATTGAGGATGAACTTCATCATACATTAATTTAACATCCTCAACAGTAGCACCACCAGTACCAAAACCAGTTGAAGTTTTGACAAAGTGTGCTTGAGCTTTTTTGGCAGCTTGACAGGCTAGACGTTTTTCTTCATCAGTTAAGTAACACGTTTCAATAATTACCTTAACCGTTAAGCCTTTGGCTGCTTGAACAACTTCACTAATTTCTTCTACTAAATAATCAAAATCTCTTTCTTTAACTTTACCAATGTTAATCACCATATCCACTTCATCAACACCATTTGCGACTGCATCCAAAGTTTCAAAAACTTTACTTTTAATGGTGTTGGCACCAAGTGGAAAACCAACAACTGTACAAACTAAGACATCCGTTCCTTGCAATAATTCTTTGGCAATTCTAACATGACACGGATTGACACAGACACTTTTAAAATCATATTCAATTGCTTCCTGACAAAGCTTTTTAATGTCTTCCGTAGTAGCAGTTGGCTTAAGTAAAGTATGATCGATTAACTTATTTATTTTCATTTTATTCACCTTTATCTTTATTTAATATCAATTACATCACATAAACGAACTGGTTTAAAGCCTTGATGATTAATTGCCAGTTTACGTAATTTTTTGATTTCACGACGAACTTTTTTAGCTGCGCGTCCTTTTAAAGAATACATATTAGGTAAAAAGTGGCTCTCTTCATCTAAATATTTGGCAAGTTCACGATAGAAATCTTCTGCTTTCACTAAAAAAACAGAATTGTTATCTTCTTTTACATAAATGTATTCTAAATGCGGTGGAAATAAAGTTTGTTTACCGACTTGATAAACATAACTCATACCAAACTGGTCATTATTATCTGAAATAATTGGTACTACTAAATTTACAACTAATTCATTATTATAATGCTCGCGTAACCCTTCGATTGAACGTTGATATTTACAAATCTCATTTAACTTATCAGGATTAAAAGGAATTTTTCCTCCTAATCCTTGTTCTTCAATAGTTTCACGACGGACATTATCGAATAATACTAGTACATCGACTAAATTAAATGGGTGTACGTCGGTAAAACTATCATGATAAATATCAAGTTCAAACAATTTACATACCCGTTGGGCAATAGTTAGAATTTCTTTGGCTAAAAATGTTGGAATTAAAATAGGCATTTCTAGCATGAAATTCACATTGCCATATTGGGGACTAATTTTGTAAATACCGTGAACTCGGGATTTTTTGGTAATTAGATAACGATAGCTGAAATTGAAAGTATTATCAACATATACAATTTCAACTTCATCATCGTTATAATAAATTGAAAATTCAGGATAATTATCAAAGAATTCAAATACTTTGATAAAGTCTAATTTAGGTAGACTATTATCCCGAAAGAAATGAATGTTAAGAGCCATTATTTTACCCCCAAATCTTTTACAATTGACTCGCATCGCTCGCAAAGTTCGTCTTCATCTAATTTGTCAACGACTTGCCAGCAGCGACTACATACTTCTCCTTCTCTAGCTGTCACATAGATAATTCCACTATTATATTCATCGCCTGGAATATCTTCATCTGTTACTACGAATTCTGATACAATAAAGATTGTTTTTAGATCAACTTTTAATGAGTTTAATAATTTTACTGTTGCAGGGGTTGGTTTTAGGGTAACTTTGGCATGAAGTGATTTTCCAATAATTTTATTATTACGCGCAACTTCAAGTGCTTTTAAAACATCGTCACGTAAATCCATAAATTCACGATATTTAGTTAATAATTCGTTAGAATTTGGATATTTTGTGACTTCCGGCATTGATAATAAGTAAACACTATCGACTTTGCGATCTTTTACGTATAAATATACTTCTTCAGTTGTAAATGGAATAATTGGTGTAAGTAATCGCATTAAAGCATTTAAGTTAGCATAAAAGACAGTTTGGATACTACGACGCGCCAAACCATCAGCACGTTCAATATATAAAATATCTTTTGTAAAGTCGAAGTAGAATGCGGAAAGGTCATTAGTTACGTAAGTTATAATTGTCCGATAGACTTCATCAAAAGCAAATTCTTCATAAGCATGAATTACTTTATCAATACATTCGTTTAGTAAATTCATCATGTATTGATCAATCTCTGGCATTTGTTCATAACTTACGCGATCTTTTTCATCATCATAGTCAAATAAGTTGCCAAGTAAAAATCTAAAGGTATTACGAATTTTACGATACGCTTCCGCAACCTGTTTTAACATTTCATTAGAAATTCTAACATCCGCAGTATAGTTAACAGAGGCTACCCATAGACGTAAGATATCCGCCCCAAATTCTTTAATAATTTGATGTGGTTCGATTACATTTCCAAGTGATTTACTCATTTTACGACCTTCACCATCTAAGACAAACCCATGAGTTAGAACTGTCTTATATGGCGCTTTTTTAGTCATAGCCACACCAGTTGATAAACTAGAGTTAAACCAGCCACGATATTGGTCAGAACCTTCTAAGTATAAATCTGCTGGATATCCAAATCCTAGGGATAGCATTGCGGAATGGTGGGAAGTACCAGAATCAAACCAAACGTCCATTGTATCCATTTCTTTAACGAAGATACCATTTGGACTATCAGGATGGGTATATCCTGGAGGAAGTAATTCTTTGGCTTCTTTAGTAAACCAAGCATTAGAGCCTTCTTCTCTAAAGATTTTCGCCACATGACGAATTACTTCTGGATCTAAAATTGCTGTTTCTTTTTCTGTATAGAAAACCGGAATTGGTACACCCCATGCACGTTGACGAGAAATACACCATTCTTTACGATCAACAATCATATTACGCATGCGGATTTCGCCCCATGCTGGAATCCAATTAACTTCTTCAACAGCTTTTAACATATCTTCTTTTAAGGCTTCGATTGAAGCAAACCATTGTGAAGTCGCCCTAAATATTACTGGTTTATTAGTACGCCAGTCATGTGGATAACTATGAGTAACTGTTGAATGGGCTAATAAACTATTTGATTGCAATAATTTTTCAATAATTTTTTCATTTGCTTCTTCGTAAAATAATCCCGCAAATTCTCCGGCCTCTTCGGTCATATAACCGCGAGCATCAACTGGACACAAAACATCAAGATTATATTCACGACCGACAATAAAGTCCTCTTCACCATGTCCTGGCGCAGTATGAACTAACCCTGTCCCTGTATCTAATGTAACATGTTCACCTAAAATAACTGGTAATTCTTTGTTATTCAATGGATGACGATATGTTACATACTCCAGTTGTTTACCAACGAATTTATTAACAATATTATACTCTTTAAATCCTACAGCCTTAACAAATGATTCCACTAACTCTTCTGCAACCACAAAGAAACGTTCATTGTGTTCTAAAACAACATAAGTGTATAACGGATGAACACAAATTGCTAGGTTGGCTGGAAGGGTCCAAGGAGTTGTAGTCCAAATAACTAGTTCGCTATCACTCGAAACTACATTTTTACCATCAATAA
>LFRX01000033.1:13540-24411 GCA_001512985.1 Acholeplasmatales bacterium DTU056 | reverse complement strand
ATACGGATGTTCCCAGTCACCTAAAACACCTAAACGCATAAATTGTTCTTTTTGAATTTCGATTTGTTCTAAAGCATATTTTTCACATAAAGCTCGAAATTCATTAACGCTCATTTCTTTGCGATTGATTTTAAGTTTTTTAGTTAGAGCATTTTCAATTGGTAATCCATGCGCATCCCAACCAGGAATATATGGGCAATAATTTCCTGTCATTGATTTATAACGTACAATGAAGTCTTTTAAAATTTTGTTTAATGCATGACCAATATGAATATTTCCATTAGCATATGGTGGTCCATCATGCAAAATAAACGTATTACGTCCTTTATTTTTCTCTATTACTTTTTGATAAATGTTATTATCATACCAAATTTTTGCGATTTCTAGTTCCTTAGTTGGTAAATTTGCACGCATTGGAAATTCAGTTTGCATTATTAATAATGTATCTTTATAATCTTTACCCATAAGCACCTACCACTTTTATATTTTTATAGTTTTCTTTCCTTATATTTAAAATAACATATTTTTTTCTTTTATTCTATGTATATAAAAAATAAAACAAAAAAATATCTTATTTTGTTTTAAGAATTCTTAAAACAGTTTTATCTTTTTTTGTTTTCTTTAACTCCTCTTTTATAATAATTCTTCCGATACCACGAATTGAAATAATATCATCATATGCTATTCGTCCGGAAGGATTAGTTTTAATTATTCCGTTAACTTTAACTAATTGATTATTTATCATTTCACAAGCTTTTGCTCGTGATATGTTACTTACTTCGCTAACTATATTATCTAGACGCAAACTAGATACAATAATTTGGTCTTCAAAATAATTATTAATTTCAACAGTAAGCAAATCATCTACTGTAGCTTTTTGAAATTGAACTTTAGCATTTTTAATCATTGAAAGATTATTTATAATAAAATCAGCCATTTCTTCAATGACTAAGATAAAATTACGTGAACTAATAATAATGTCCCCAACTACTTCGCGTTTAATTCCTAACGACACTAATGCCCCTAAAACATCCCGATGAGAAATTTGGACAAACCCTTCAGGGTAAAAAAACTCTAAAATAGCAATTTTAAAATCTATTGGTTCATCAATATCTTCACTGGCAAGATATGCTCGTTTTCGTTCTTCTTCTGGATAAGTATTTGAAAAATAAATTTTTAAATATTTTATGCTTTGCAAATATTTTTGTTCCTCAATAGACAAAAATTTAGTCAAAAGGTTTTTATTTAGACCATTTTTGACTAAATTTTCTAAACGATCCACATTAAACATTTAAATCATCTTTTCTAAAAACATTTGATATATTTCTAATAATAAGAAATACAAAGAAAAACCAACAATTGGGGAAAAGTCAATAAATCCAATCACTAATTTTCCTCGAAAATATCCTAAATAACCATCACTAAGATAATGAATTAATTGAAATAAACGATAATTATATAACGAAGGAATCCAAGTTAAAATAACTCCTGCAACCATTATGTAATGGTAATAAAATAAGATGTAGTAAAGAATTACTAAGACCTTTTGTATAATCATTGCGTATCCTCTATATATTGTAATAATGATCCATCTTCATATTCTTCTTTACGTCCAAACAAAAATAATCGTGAATCAAGTTTATATGTTCGGCCTTCAGTGGCATAAATAACTCCCGAAATAAACATTAACATTTCATTAGCATCTTCGTCACTTAACTTATCAAAGTTAGCTAAAACTGCACGACCACCTAAAATGGTATCACAAATTTTAAATAACTCTTCTTCGCTGTTTTCTTGAACGATAAAATATTCCATTCGATCAAAGGTGGTTAGTAGGCCATTATTTTTGGTCCCTTTTTTTTCTTTTGGATGATATTCCGTAAACTCAATTTGCTTTGGTTTTTTTCTTTTAAAGAACATCCTCATCACCCTTTATTTTAAAAATACTCGACCAAGACGAATGAATGTTGCACCGTATTTTAATGCTATTTTATAATCATTACTCATACCCATCGAAAGTTCTGTACATGGGGCATACTCTAAATGTAATTCTTGAACATCTTTTTGTAATTCTTGCATTTTTTTGAAAGAATCTTCTAATACTTGTTGGTCAAAAGTAAACGGCGCAATACACATCAAGCCAATAACACGGATTTTTGGATATTGTTTTAAACTTTTAATAAAGGAGATTAATTTGTTTGGTCTAACCCCTGATTTCTTTTCATCATTTGTTAAATTAACTTGGACAAAACAATCTAGTGGGTTTTCTAATCGTTTGTTTAACTCCGCAGCCAATGAGGTTCTATCTAATGAATGAAGATAATGTATTCGGTTTGCAACATCTCGCACTTTTCGTGACTGTAAATTTCCAAAAAAATGCCATTTTATATTAGGATAGTCTTTTAGGGCTTCATATTTTTCTAAAAACATATCCGTGCGATTTTCGCCTAGATGAGTAATTCCGGCTTCAACTAAAACCTTAGTTTGTTCAAGGTCCATATATTTAGTAGCCGCAACAAGAGTGACATGGTCATAACCTACTAAATTTTCACGTACTTTTTCTAACTGTTCTTTAATTTTCACTTTTTCACCTACTTTAAAAATGGCGCGCTCGATAGGACTCGAACCCATAACCCTCTGATCCGAAGTCAGATGCTCTATCCAATTGAGCTACGAGCGCGTGTTACTAACTAAGGAAAAAAACAACATTTTATTATTTCAGTTCTTTCCTATACTGTTATATATTATCATAATTTGTAAAAAATTTCAAGCCAATATTGCTTAATAAAATAAGTTTATTAAAAAATTTGTTTTAAGACTCTTAGTTAGTATTCCATTTTTAATAAGTGAAAAATTCCTATGTAAACTATATTCTATCTTTTTTATTATCTTCACTTTTTTAGAAAAATATACCAAAAAAGGGCTTAAAAAAGCCCTTATCATTTATAAGTAATTTGATAACAAGTCGCATTATCTAGACGTTTAATTACTTCAACAAGCAGCTTAACAGTGTTATCAAAATCATCTTTATGAATAATTGATGTATGAGAATGAATATAACGACTTGGAATACATAAACTCATAGCTGGAGCCCCATCATGAACTAAGTGCATTGCGCCGGCGTCGGTACCACCACGTTTTAAGTAATCAAATTGATATGGGATTTTTAACTCATCAGCAATACCCACAATAAACTCACGCAAACCAACATGACCGATTAAGGCACCATCATAAAGTAGGATTTGTGGACCAGCCCCAAGTTTTGCACTATTGTCAGTTCCTGGCACATCTTTAGCAATGCCAACATCTACTGCAATCACAATATCCGGATTGATCATTTGAGCAATAGTTCGTGCTCCGCGTAGACCAACTTCTTCTTGAACTGTACCAATTCCATAAACGGTATTTGGATGTTTTTGTCCTTTTAATTGTTTTAATACTTCAATAGCAACCGCACACCCAATACGGTTATCCCAAGCTTTGGCTAGTAAATATTTTTCGTTTGCTAGGACTTGGAAATCAATTGCTGGTGTAATCATATCACCAACTTTAATTCCAAGTTTTTCAACTTCTTCTTTACTTGCAACACCTAAATCTAAATACATATCCTCAATTTTAACAGGATTTTTTAATTCACTTTCGCTTAAAATGTGTGGCGGTTTAGAACCAATGACGCCGCGATATGTTTTACCTTCAGAAGTAGTAACAGTCATTTGTTGGGCTAACATTACTTGACTCCACCAACCACCAATTGTTTGGAATTTCAAAAACCCTTCGTCAGTAATTTTAGTAACAATCATTCCGATTTCATCCATATGTCCAGCTATCGCAATTTTAGGTCCATCTTCTTGACCAACTTTGCGAGCAGCAATAGATCCTAAACCATCATATAAAATATCGTCTTTAGAAACGACTTGTAAAAACTCTTCTTCCATAATTTGACGAACCATACGTTCATGTCCGCCGATACCATTAGCTTCAGTCAATTTTTTTAGCAGTAGTAAATCTTTTTTCATATCGACACCTTCTTTTTATTGAATAATTTTTTCTTGTGGTTGTTCTTCTTGAGGTTCACCAACTGGAACTTCAATTTTTTCTTCACTAGCTGGAAGTTCTAGTTGTTCAATATCTTTCATTTCCTTTGTTTTTTCAACAGCACGATAAGTATGACGATAATTATTGTAATTTGAATATCCCATAATAACCATTACCGCTGCTGTTAATACTGCAATTCCTAGTAATAACCAAGCTAATTGTTGATCAGAAAATCCACCTCTGGCAATTATTGCCGTACCAGCAGTAATTAACACTATATGAGTAATAAATTTTGGAACATCTGTTCCTTCTTTACGAAAGATTGTTGCAATGAAATAAATTAATGCTCGCAAATATAACACTCCACCAACTAAATATCCAAGTAATTTGCCATTATCAGTATTTTGATTTGTAAATAAAACAATCAATAAAATACCTACTACGACATTAACAATCATTTCACCTAAATAAATAAACTTTAAGACTTTATCTTCAGTTGTTTTTAGTAAAGGTACTAATCTAAATAAACCTAAAATAGTAATTGCAATCCCAGCTACTAGATACAACACACTAGGTTCAACTGCCACATAAATACCCAGCGCTAATATAAGCGCCGCTGCAATCCATTCAAATAACCAAACATATTTTTTTAATAATTTCATCATATTTTATACCTCACATTTTTTCTTTTACTCCTACTCCTATTAAAGATAAGGCATCTTTTAAGACGATTTGGACAGCCTTAAGTAGAGTTAATTTTTCTAAAGTTTCCTCTATATCATCGGTGATTATCTTTTCATCACCATAAAAACTATGGAAACTTGCAGCTAGATCTAAAGTATATTGAGCAATTTTATGAGGTAGTCGTTTACTAGCTGCTTCCTGGATAATTTCTGGATATTGTAAAAGTAACAATAATATTTGATCATTTTTCTCAAAGTCTAATTTTTTAAATTGTTTTACTGGAACAAATTCTTTCCCCTGCTCCGCAAATGTTCTAAATAAACTACAAATGCGAGCATAAGCGTATTGAACATAGTAAACAGGATTCTCATTACTGTTTTTAATTGCTAAATCTAAGTCTAAATCCATATGAGTGGACAATGCTTTAGAAATATACATAAAACGTAAAGCGTCAGTACCAACTTCATCAATCAAGTCACGTAAAGTAATGGCTTTTCCACTACGTTTACTCATTTTAATTTCTTCACCATTTTGAATCACTCGCACCATTTGCAATATTTCCACATCAATCAAATTCGGATTTCCGCCAATCATTGCAATAGCTGCTTTAAGACGTGGTACATAGCCATGATGATCAGCTCCTAAGACATCGATTAAATAATCATATCCACGTGATAATTTATTCATATGATATGCGATATCAGGAGCTAGATATGTCAATGTTCCATCACTTTTCACTAATACTCGGTCTTTTTCATCACCATATTCACTTGATTTTAACCAAATGGCGCCATCTTTTTCATAAGTAAAATTATTTTCTTGCAAAAATTTTAATGTTCTTTCTACATCGCCATTATCATATAGAGATTGCTCACTATACCAAATATCAAATCGCACATTGAAATCTTCTAAGTCTTTTCTTAGACCAGCAAGTAAAGTTTCAACCCCAATTTTCTTAAAATCACTTACGTAGTCTTGGTGTAAATACTTATCGCCATATTCTTCCTTAATTTTCTTAGCAATCTCAATAATCTCTGGCCCATGATAGCTATCTTCGCCTAGTTGACACGGTAACCCAAATAATTCTTTATAACGCTCGTAAATACTTACCGCCAAATTATAAATTTGATTTCCCGCATCATTGACATAATGTTCTCTACAAACCTTATATCCTATCTTTTCATAAATACGAGCTAGTGAGTCGCCGTATGCAGCACCACGACCATGACCGATGTGTAAATAGCCAGTTGGGTTAGCACTTACAAATTCAATGTTTATTTTAACATTTTTCCCAATATCTGATTTTCCGTAATTCTCTTGAATTTCATTAATTAAAAGAATTACGCTCGCTAAAAACTTACGATCTAAAAAGAAATTTATAAATCCTGGCCCAGCTACTTCGCATTTGGCTAAATGTAGTTTTTCGAAATCAAACTTGTCAACAATATTTTGAGCAATTTGACGTGGATTTTGTTTTAATTCACGAGCCAAACGCATAGCGATGTTAGTTGAATAGTCGCCATGGTTAGTTTCACGTGGAATTTCAAAAATAATTTCTTGGTCAGTTTGAATACCTAATTCTTTAATAATTTGATTAATACTTTCTTTAATATTATTTAATATTTGTGCAATCACATTCATCATCCTTCTATTTAATACGTTGTTTTATTAATGAAATAAAATCTTCACGTAAATCTTTGCGACTTAATGCATAGTCAATAGTAGCTTCTAAATAACCAATCTTACTCCCAACATCGTAACGCTTACCAATAAATTGATAAGCATATACCTCGGTATCTTTCGCTAGCCGACGAATTGAATCTGTTAATTGAATTTCATTTCCCAAACCAGCCTGTTGGGTTTCTAGATATGTAAAAATATCTGGTGTTAATACATATCTCCCCAATACCGCAAACTCACTTGGAGCTTCTTCAAGTTTAGGTTTTTCAATCATATCAATAACTTTTGCAGTTGGATGTTCAAGAGTAATTGGTGTTGCAACCGAAACAATTCCGTACTTATGAACTTCGGATTTGGCTACTTTTTGTACACCAACTATAGATCGTTGTTTTTCTAAGAAAACATCAATTAATTGCTTAATAGCTGGATATTCATCATTTCGAACAACATCATCACCAAGTAAAACTGCAAACGGTTCATTTCCAACAAAAGTCTTTGCACATAATATAGCATGTCCAAGACCTAATTGTTCTTTCTGCCGGACATAATGAATATTAACTAGTTCCGAAATTTCGCGAATTAATTTTAATTCTTCATATTTTTTGGCTTTTTCTAACACCATTTCTAGTTCTAATGAACGGTCAAAATGGTTTTCAATCGATGCCTTTTGATGACTAGTAATAATTATTATATCCGTAATCCCTGATTTTACCGCCTCTTCTACAATAAACTGTATCGTCGGTTTATCAATAATAGGTAACATTTCTTTCGGTTGAGATTTAGTTGCCGGCAAAAATCTTGTTCCATATCCAGCTGCCGGAATCACTGCCTTTGTTACTTTAAGCATTCTCTCATTCCTTCCTTTTAGGTATTATACCATACTCAAAAATAAAAGTTAAGAAAAATGGAAAATAAATAAAAAAAACTAGTCAAATGACTAGTTAAATTCAGGTTTATTATAGACCCAGGAAGCCGCTATTAATTTGTGAAACCGCATAGCGACACGGTGGTAGCCTCTCTTGCCAACCTTCGGGATTCTTAAAACTATGTTTTAAGCATTCACGCCCGGTCGGCCTCAGCTCCCTTTTATATGTTGTTCGGTCCGCCTCATTAAAAACACGAACTCCCCAGGCACTATTATTATATCTAATTTTTAAAGAAAAAGCAATTTTTTTACCTAAATTCGTTTGACAATTCTTTCCGATTTTGGATATTATTTGCAATTACTTTTAATTTAATAATATTACTTTTTTAATAATTTGATTTAGCTTTATTGTGTTAAAATAATATTATTTTTATACTTAAAATATGACTTGTAAAAATTTTTTCAAGCAAGATAAATTACTTTTCATTCAATTTCTAAAATTTATATTTTATGATATAATAAATAACGCAAAAATAACTTAAAAAGGAGTATATAAATGTTTGATTTTATCACCCCTCAAAAAAAATACCATACTTTAGATTTTTACTTAAAAAAAACTTATCAAAGCAAAGTTTTTAAAGTATCTTTAAACGGCGATTTCACTTGTCCAAACCGCGATGGAACAATTAGTCGACATGGATGTATTTTTTGTTCTGAAGAAGGCAGCGGGGATTTTGCAGGGGAGAGAGGTAAGCCACTGACTATTCAATTTAATACTATTAGAAATATTATTCATCATAAATGGCCAAATGCTAAATATATTGCTTATTTTCAAGCCAATACTAATACCTATGGACCAATCGAAAAACTAAAATCATTGTATGAAGAGGCTATTAACTTAGATCCAAATATTGTTATACTAAGTATTGCTACTCGTCCAGATTGCTTAAATGATGAAGTAATTGAATATCTTGCCAGTTTAAATCAAAAAATTAAAGTTTGGGTTGAACTAGGTCTACAAACTATTAATGAACAAACCCAAAAGTTTTTAAATTTAGGATATTCAACCAAAGATTTAGTTAATGCCGTAAATCGACTTCGTAAATATAATATTGATTGTATTATCCATATTATTAATGGCTTACCAAATGAAACTTTTGATGATATGATAAATACAGCTAAATTTTTAAATACATTAGATTTACAAGGAGTAAAAATTCACTCTTTATATATTCAAAAAAATACAATTTTATCTAAAATCTACGAACAAAATCCTTTTAAGTTATTAACTTTAGAGGAATATGTTGATATTGTTGTAAAACAACTATGTTTATTAAATCCAAGTTTTGTTATTCACCGCATTAATGGTGATCCCCCTCGTAATGAACTAGTAGCCCCAGAATGGGTTTTAAAAAAATTTGTAATTATGAATGAAATTGATAAAAAAATGCGCGTCGATAATTTATATCAAGGAATTTACTATAAATAAGTAAATTGATTTGACGCTCGAATATACTAATAAATCAGCTGAAATTATAACCTACCACTCTATAGCATAGAATAAACATAATACATTTTTTATAACAATCAAACTTTTCAAAGAAAAATGTATTGTTAAAGACATATGTGCTTTCTTGAAATGTTTTATAACAAAGTAAAAATTGAGTTAGTAAAACCTAACTCAATTTTTTATTTAACATATTGTTTGTAATCAATATCATTGAATTATAAAAAACACCCTGTATAAAATAAGCAACAACTATCTATAGTTTTAAGTTTTATATGTAGCATATAAACATTAATTTATAATCATTAAACTATAAACCAATTTTATTATTTATCTTCATACGGAGTATTCTCATACCCCTTTCTTTCCAATTTTGCTATTTTTTTATCTAAAAGTTTTTTTACAGTACTTCTAAACCAAGACATTTTTCCAAATATTTGATTTGATTATTCCAACGAATGCACTTCGAAAACTTTTTTGAATTGTTTCAATCGTAATGTATGATTCATTGCTCCCAACAAATTTTCTAAAAAATTTAGCACTGTCCTTAATTTGAATCGAATAACTACCTAATGCGCCAACAGTAACAATCCCAAACATTGGATCATTAATTTGCATTGGTGGATTAGTTCCCCATAATAACTCTAACGAATGCGCCTTGTTAATAAAATAAATCTTACAACTGAATGGTGATACCCCACCAGTTAGTTTTTTTCGCAACGAATTAATAAAAGGATAATTAGTTAGTATTTAAAGTATATTTACCAGCCGGAAATACTTGGACAATTATACCATCTTTAACAAACAATGCTTCTTCATTCTCAGCAACAATTAACTGCGAATCATTGTTAAAATCTTCTTCTAAATGTTGCCAAATTAATGTTCCACCAGGACCATCGTTTTTTATTACACTATAAATAGCCATTTTACTCACCTCTTTTTTCTACTATTAACTTGAAAAATTTCCTATTTAAAAATTTCATTAAATTTAAAGTTAAAATAAAAATAATTCAAAACTTTATTAATTCATTTACAACTTAATTTTTATAACTATAAATAAAGCGACAAATAAAGAAAGATCTTATATTTGTTATATAAATATTTTTCAATAGATGTAAAGCATTTAATTTATTTACTCAAATTATTTTTTAAATGGATATTTGATAAAGTCACCTTTAGTAATTTAATATATTTCTATTAATATTTCCTAAAACTTATTTTCACTTTTCAATTTAATTTAAAATTTAATTTATAGTCTATCTTTCTTCAGTAGAAATCGAAATATCAAATCTCATAATATTATAAATACATTATCAAATTGCACCTATTAATAATCTTAATCATTTTATTATCTCTTTTACTTATATTAACAATTTTGGCATGTACCCCAAGAATACACGCCAAGTTGGTTAATTAAATATTATTCTTCTTTTTCAAACATTAATGCTATATAAGAAGGTTGGTATACATCAGGATCTTTTGATTGGAAAAGTTTCCCAATAACTGGAATCCACCCAAATATAATTTCAAAAAAACCCTTTTTACGATAAATTACTGCTGGAACCACTACATAACTATGAAGTTTCCAACCCCCCATTGCTTCTTTTTGAATTGCATCTGCGACTGGTGCTAAAGCAAGGTGGCTGTTTTTAATGAATAGAACTCAGACCCTTTAACACCACTTAATTCGACTTGTGGAATAGCAACCACTTTAAATTTTGTCATTTTAATAGACCCCCTATAATATTTTGTTTTATACTGATCTATAGTCTTGGGCTATAGATGTTTTTAATAAAATTATTACTCATAATATTTCAAATTTATAATATTAATAACATTATAATAATCTTCAATAAAATTTGGGGCAGCAATCATTAATTTTGTCTAAAACTTTATGTACAATTTTATTATGAAATATAATATTTTCTTATAACAACTTTTTTAAAATAAATGTGAAAAAAATAACTCAATTTTAACTCAAACGTTTACATTTGTCAATATATTAATAAAAACTTGCATAAATCTTATTGAATAAACAAATAATATATTAATTATTCCTTTCGCAGTAAATTTAAATATATATTAAATATTTATATATAT
>LFRX01000033.1:370-13493 GCA_001512985.1 Acholeplasmatales bacterium DTU056 | reverse complement strand
AAAAAAAGGTGAAGTATCTTAGTAATACTTCACCTTTTTTATAAGTTAAAATGTTTTTTAAAGACATCAACTTTATCAAGTCTTTCCCATGGTAAATCTAAATCATTTCGTCCAAAGTGACCATACGCAGCAACTTGACGATAAATTGGTGCCCGTAAATTTAAAGTTTTAATTATTCCCCGTGGAGTCAGATCAAAATTTTCCCGAATAACTTTTATGACCTCTTCACTTGTAACGCCGGCTTTTGGATTATCTAGACTTACTGCAATTGAAATTGGTTCTTTAACACCAATAACATATGATAATTGAATTTCACATGCGCTTGTAATTCCACTAGCAACAATATTTTTCGCAATATATCTTGCCATATAAGAAGCACTGCGGTCTACTTTAGTTGGATCTTTGCCGCTAAATGCGCCACCACCATGACGTCCATATCCACCATAAGTGTCCACAATAATTTTTCTTCCTGTTAACCCTGAGTCAGCTCGCGGTCCACCTAGAACAAATCGTCCAGTTGGATTAACGTAAATAAGTGTTTTTTCATCTATTAAATGCGCTGGGATAACTTTTTTTATTACTTCATTTATAACAAAGTCTCGTAATTTCGAATATGAAACATCTTCGCTATGTTGCGTTGAGACCACAACACTATGAACTCTTACTGGTTGATTGTTGTCATCATATTCAATACTAACTTGGGTTTTTCCATCAGGGCGCAGAAATTTAGCTTGTCCACTTTTGCGAACATCGGCCAAACGTTTTGCTAATTTATGGGCTAACGTAATCGTTAATGGCATATATTCTTCAGTTTCATTGCAAGCATATCCAAACATTATTCCTTGGTCTCCCGCCCCTTCTGCATCACCTACTCCGCGGGCGATATCGGGAGATTGTTCATCAATACATACTAAAACTGCCAAGTTATCGGCATCAAACCCATATTTTCCTCGATCATAACCAATTTCTTTTACGGTATCACGAACTATTTTTTGAATATCTACATAAGTTTCTGTAGTAATTTCACCCATCACTAAAACTAATCCAGTTGTCACCGCTACTTCACAAGCTACCTTAGCAACTGGGTCTTTTTCTAAAATTGCATCTAGAACAGCATCACTAATTTGATCAGCAACTTTATCAGGGTGACCTTCGGTAACAGACTCTGATGTAAAAATACGTCGCTCTTTAAACAAAAAAATCACCTCAAAACTTTTACAAATCTTACTATTATTTTGACATATTTTTCAAAATATATCAAGAAAAGACAATTTATTTTCATAAAAAATATCTCTTACGTGAATAAGAGATATTTTTCACATATTCAATTATTTACCAGATACACTTAAAGAGGTAAATTTAATCGATGGTGCCCCAACACCGCGATAACTAACATCTAAGTCGCTACCAACAACTTCTACATCATTCATCATTTTCAAGAAGTTACCAGAAACTACTATTAAATTTACAGGGCGAACAATTTTACCATTATTAATTAAATAACCTGTAGACTGGATACTAAAGTTTCCAGATGCTGGATCTGAACCTGAATGTAGTCCAGCAACATCAGTAATCAATAACCCTTCTTTTGTATCTTGAATCATCTCTTCAAGAGATGTAGTACCTGGTTTAATTATTAAATTAGCCCCTCTAACACCAGCATAACTGCTAATTCCGGCTTTAAAACCATTTCCAGTAGAAGTTGTTTTAAAGTAGCGAGCTGTTTTTAAATTATGTAAGAATGTTTTAAAAACACCATTACTAACAACATCTTTTTCATAACATGCAACACCTTCGTCATCAAATGGCGAAACAATGATAGCATCCTTATGGAATGGGTCATCAACAATCGTAATTTTTTCAGACATTATTTTTTCATTTTCTTTACCTAAAAGTAAGGTTGTTTTTCTAATTGCAGATTCGCCAGAAAACATTGATTGGAAAGCACCTAAAATTTCTGTCATTGCTTCATTTTCAAAGATTACTGGATAAAATTTTGATTCGACTGGTTCAGCACCTAATAAGGAAACCGAACGTTTAACAACTTTTTCTGCCAACTCTTCTATATTAAAATCCTCAAATTTATTAACGGCCTTAATTTCATAAGCACTTTTTTGGTCAGTACCTTCTCGAGAAACTGCTCCAACCATTATGAAAGCAAAACGATTAGTATTAGATAAATTTAATCCTTTAGAGTTAACAATTTCCGTTGTTACATCCACTTCCGAATAACGGCAATATGGAACGAAAACAATACGCGGATCTTTTTGTTTTACTAAAGATTCTAATTTTTTTAACATGTCAACTTTTACTTTTGGATTAATTAAGTAAAAGTCGCTATACTCTTTTTCAATAACTTTATAATCTCTTGACCCAGCAAATATTTCAAATTCTTCATCAGTTGTTAACACTTTTGCATTTTCTTTAAGTTTTTGAATAATAAAATCAATATCTTCATTAGGATCTTCACTAGTAACATAAGCCATTTTATCATTATAAATACCACGAATAGAGTAACTAATCGTATTATTCATAGTATTTTTGTCAATGGCACCATCAAAGACTGAAATTGATAATCCTTTTTGATGTTGAGAATAGATTTCGATATCTGTAAAGCCTTCATCTAAAGCTCTTTTAATTAACTCTTGATAATTCATTTTTGTCCTCCTCGTCCACCAACCGTCATATTTTGAACACGAATTGTTGGCTGACCTACATTTGTTGGAATTGACCCGGATAATGAACCACACATTCCATGACCATAATCTAAATTATTGGCAATCATATCAATATTTTTCAAAACTTGTGCACCACTTCCAATTAAGGTTGCGCCACGAACTGGTCTAGTAATTTTACCATTTTCAATTAAGTATGCTTCTTGGACTGCAAAGTTAAATTCACCAGTTGATGGATTCACTGAACCCCCACCCATTTTTTTCGCAAATAATCCATATTTAGTATTTGCAATAATTTCATCGAAGGTATGAGTTCCATTAACAAAGAATGTGTTAGTCATTCGTGATGTAGGTGAATATTTATATGATTCACGACGACCTGAACCTGTAATTGGATGATTCATACGTCGGCTATTACGATAGTCAACTAAATATGATTTTAATACACCATTTTCAATTAAAACGTTACGTTGAGTTGGGTTTCCTTCGTCATCAATATTTAATGAGCCCCAAGCATTTGGAATTGTTCCATCATCAACTGCAGTTACGATATCACTAGCAATTTTTTGACCTAACATATTACTAAATACAGATGCACCTTTGGCAACTAATGTCGCTTCCAAAGAGTGAACACAGGCCTCGTGAAGTAATACCCCACCGAATTTATTGTGAACAACTACCGGCATCACTTGCCCAACCATCTCTTCAGCATGCAACATTGTTACTGCCGATTTAGCAGTTTCTCTTCCTAATGCAACTAAATCAGTATTATCTAGTAATTCATAACCTTGGTTGGCGCCAACATTATCACTAATTCTTTCCATCTCACCTGGTTTACTAGCAATAGCGGTAACTGATAGAGTAACATATGTACGAACATCAGTTTTAAATGTTCCCTTCGTATTAGCAATCCATACTCGCTGTTCACGATCATTTATTGAACAAATTACTTGACTAATTTCTGGGGAATAATCACGAGCCCCTTCATAAGCTTTCATCATATACGCAATCTTTTCTTCATTAGTGACATCTTTTGGTCGACGAATAACTGGATGATTATTTGGAACTTCTTCTAATTCTAATTCAAAAGAAATATCAAGTGGAGTTCCTTCAAAGAAGTTAGCTAATTTACCTGCTAACTCTAAAAGACCTTCTTGACTAACATCATTAGTGTAACCATAAATTTCTTCAAATCCCTTCAAAACTCTAATACCAGCCCCCAAAAAATGGTTAGTATTAGCCTTAGAAACTTTACCACTCATTAACTCAAAGGCGTTATATACGGTCGATTCCATAAATATCTCAGCAAAATCCGCCCCAGTAGTTAAACATTTCATCAATACTTCTTTTGCACTTTTACTCGTTATCATACTCTCACTTCCTTATCTACTAATTATACCAGGACTTACCATAATTATCAAGAAAAAAGACAAAAATACTTTTGATAAAAATGGTTTATATTTATTGTAATTATATTCAAGTTATAGTAAAATTGATGTGTAAAATTAATATAAAATGTGAAAGGAAAATAAGACATGAGACCAAAACTAATTGGCGTCACCGCCCGTTTTATTACTGAAAACAATGTCTTAAAGGAGTTTGTTAATCATCGTTATTTGACTCCGCTTCACAAACGGGGTTTTAACACCATTATGTTAACTATTAATAATCCTAATTTAGAAACTATTTTAGAATTGTGTGATGGTTTTTTAATTACTGGTGGGGCTGATATCAATCCGAAATATTTTAATGAGGAAAACGCTGGTCTCTCTAAAAACGTTAGTGATGAGCTTGATGAACTTGATCGCCAAGTAGTATTACATGCGAAAAAATATAAAAAGCCGTTGTTGGGGATTTGTAGAGGGCATCAGGCGATTAATGTCTTTTTAGGGGGTTCATTATACCAAGATATTGGTCCAACTCATGACCAGGAACCACGTTACCATAAAGTAAAAACAACTAAAAATCGGTTATTAGATTTTCCAGAAGAAATATTAGTTAATAGTTATCACCATCAAGCAATTAAGGATGTCGCACCTGATATGGATGTAATTGCAATTCATGATGATAATACAATCGAGGCCATTATCCATAAAACTTTACCAATCTTTAGTGTCCAATGGCATCCAGAAATTAACCCTGACTCAAGAGAAAGCGAAATAATTTTTGATACTTTTGCAAATTTATTTAACTAAAAAAGCTCAAATACTTCAAGTATTTGAGCTTTTTTTATATTGCTAAATCACGTTTATTAAATAGTTTAAATGTTAAAGTATATATCAGAATAGTTACTAATCCTAAAATCACATTATATATATGAACTGTTTTGGAAAAAGAAACAATCATTCGGGGATTAAATAAACTAAATGGTGTTAAAAACTTAAAAAATTCATAATTCCCACCTAAATTACTTATTAACTTTGCAAAGAAAAAGAAAGTTAAAACTCCAATATTTAACCCAGTCGCTAGCTTACCTTCTAATAAACTTAAAAAACAAAACGTAATACTGGAAATAAATAATAACAATAAAAAGAATGAAAAATTTAGATAAAATATTCTTCCAATATCAACATAATTTCTATGAGTTATTTTTCCGTATCCAGCCACAATTACAAACATTAACATAACTTGCATTAAAAGATAGCAAATTAATGTTACTGCCTGCGTAAACATAATTTTAGTTCTAGAATTCGGGGTAGCAATTAAATATCCAAATGAACCCTGATCTAAATAACGAAATACTAAGCGATTAACAAGCATTGTGATAAAAATAATTCCCAACAAAATAAACAACATATCATATAAATACCCCGCCACAAACGCCTGATAATTTGTAACATCATCCAAAGCAAATCCAAAAAAAGACATTAACTCTGGCATTATTTGCATTATTTGCTCTATCCAACTACTGTCTTCTAATGGATTAAACAAGTCAACTACGATTATTCCATACATTAAAATTACTAAGGAAAAAATTCCATATAATACAAGATTGCTTTTAAATTCTTTTTTAAATAACGTGAAATTAATCATATGCATCACCATAATATTGCATAAACAATTCTTCTAAAGTTTGTTTTTTCTTGGTAATTTCAAGTATATCAAATTCAACTAATTGCTTAATTAACTTATTAAGACTTTCACTTAACCGATATTCAACTGTTGCTTTATTAATTATACTACCTCCAGTGTTATTAACAAATCTACTAGCCATCTCCTCGGTACTAAAACGTATGATATATATATCTTGCATTTTAGCTTTGATATCCTTAATACTACTATCCGCAACAATCCTTCCTTCTTTAATCATAATAATACGATCGCATGTTTTTTCAACTTCGTCAAACATATGTGATGATAAAAAGATAGTTGCTTTCATTTGCTTATGTTGTATAATTAAATCAACTAATTTATGTTGCATTAATGGATCTAGTCCTGATGATGGTTCATCTAAAATTAATATTTCCGGTTTATTCATAAAAGCAACAATTAACCCTAATTTTTGTTTCATTCCTTTACTCATTTTATTAATTTTTTTAGATATATCTAATTCAAAATATTTAACTAACTCATAAGCGTAGCTTAAATCCTTAATATCTTTCATTTTTGCCATAAAGCGAATAAAACTATCGCCATCAAAATCTTCAATAAATTTTATTTCTCCTGGTAGATAACCAATATATTTTTGAACTAACACTTGTTCAGTGAAACAATTATATTCTTTAATAAATGCACTTCCATGATATTTTTGAATTAAACCTAATAAATGACGAATAGTAGTTGTTTTTCCCGCCCCATTTGGTCCTAAAAAACCAACGACTTCACCTTCGTTTATGGAAAAACTAACATCAAAAATACCTTTATTATTTCCATAATCCTTAGTAAGATTACTCACTTTGATAATTTCTCGCAATTGCAATCACCTTCTATATAAATACTTGCTACTTTAATCTTAACATAAATAGTATTATCAAGCAATAAAGTTAAAAATATAATTTATTAATTTATAAGTGTTATTGTAACACGAAAAGGGGGACGATATAGAGAATTTGGAAAAATTAAAAAAGTCTTGCATTATGCAAGACTCTTTACAGTATTTCCTGAATTAAATTTACTTTGATAATAATCATGTAATTCTTGGAAACGAGCTAAGTGAACAACTTCACGTTGACGTAAAAATGCTAGTGGTTCTAATACATCAGGGTCATCTGTTAAATCCATTAAGTGTTCATAGGTTGCTTGGGCTTTTGCCTCAGCCGCAATATTCTCCTGTAAATCAACTAATGGATCCCCAGTTGAACCAATATTGGCAACGTTGAATGGATTTCCATAAACGTCACTAGGGAATAATCCTAATCCATGTTGCGCATAGTGTTTTGTAAATCCTGCTGCTTCTAATTCTTCAATTGTTGCTCCTTTGGTTAATTGATATAACATCGCACAAATCATTTCGACATGCCCAAGTTCTTCAGTACCAATATCAGTAAGTAATGCTTTCCCACGGTCATCTGGCATAATATAACGTTGATTTAGGTAGCGTAATGCTGCACCTAATTCACCATAAGGACCACCATACTGAGTGACAATAAGTTTTGCAAGATTTAAGTCGCGTTTACGAATGTTTACCGGATAAATTAATCTTTTTGAATAAATAAACATTACCAAATCCCCTCCCATGGCCATGATGTAATAAACCATCCCCATGGATAGACGTTTAATTGTGAAGAGGACATTTGAATTGGTCCGAATTGACTTTCATAATTAGCAATAGCTTCTTGGGCTTTTTGACGGTAGTCATTAAATAAGCGGATTGCTTCTTCGTCATCCGGATTATTATCTAAATATAATGCTAAGTCATGTGCCGCAAACGTATATTTTTGTACTTCATGCATCATTGCTTGCTCTAAGTTAGTTGGCGCAGCTAATTTTGGTTCAAAGCCCGGATAACCTTGATATAATGAACGGAACATATTCCCTTTCACAAATCCTTCATCAACGCTATATAAATTTAAATTATTGTTGATGGGTGGAGTTTGTGGGGAGTAATGATGATTTAACGAATATTTACTTTTCATACAACATACCTCCAATAAATAATGTATTCATTATTCTCTTGGAGGTATAGGCATAATCACCATTTTAATATTGTTTTATTAAATCAACTTGACAATTGATTTCTTCATTATTTTTAATCTTTTGTAAAATAATTGGAATAGTCTTACTTGCCATAATAAAGTCCGGACCACCGGCGATATGCGGTGTAATAAAAACTTTCTTGTGTTCCCATAGAGGGGAGTTTTCCGGTAGTGGTTCAATTTCTTGAACATCTAATACCGCATAATTAATATTTCCATTTTCTAAAGAATCTAGCAAATCTTGTTCATTAACTGATTTACCACGACCAACATTAATAAAGGAAACATTACTTAATTTACTAAAGAAATCTTTATTAAAGAAATACGTAGTCTCTATAGTAAGCGGCATAATATTAATTATCCAATCAATATCTTTTAATACTTCATCAAAATTACTTACTGGATATACTTTATCAAAAGAATCCTGTTTTTGACCACTGCGAGAAACACCCAACACGGTAAAACCAATGCTTTTTAAAATAATTGCAATTTTTTTCCCAATTTCCCCAGTTCCAAAAATTAAAACTTTTTTATTTGAGAAAAAATGTTTTGCTAATTTTTTATCCCATAATTTATTTTTTTGTGAATCATAATAAGCAAATAAATTGTTTTCGATTGCTAAAATATAACTTAAGCAAAAATAGGCAATTTGATATGCAACATTAGGATTTATGGTACGTGTCAAAATAGTCTCTTTCGGAATATTAATCGATTGGGTAAAACGATCAACCCCGGCTGCTAAGCAATGAATCCATTTGTAATGATGTTTATCAAAATCCAAAATTGGTCCAAACCCAATATATGCATCAGTATGTGGTAAAAATGTTAGTTTTCCATCATTAACAATTACTTCTAACTCAGGATAAACTTTTAATAATTCTTCTTTAATTAATAATCCAGCTTGTTTTTCCGAAATAAAAATTGATTTAATTTCCATACTATTTCCCCCTATTTTAAAAAAAGAATAGTTTATTTAAAAACTATTCTTTGCTGTTTACTCATCAATTTTGGTTTCTTTTTGTTCTAAATAGAAACTACTATCGCCAATAAACTCACGCAGCAAGGAGTTTGCTGGGACATAGCGATCATCTATGTCTTTAATGTATTTTAAGAATTTAACTAAACGGTTGGCTGTAATAAAATATGGGTCATCACGAGTAACTTTTTCTAATGCTGGTAAAGCATATTTTTTCAATACGCCAAGTTCATAAGTTAACTCAGAGTTAAAAATGTAATCTGCTTCTTCTTGGAACGGATAAATCCATCTAAATTCGCCTTTACGCACCGAACTCCACATACCAATGGTTTTTTGCGGAGGGGTGTTACGATATTTATAGTCTCGAACCATGCGACGTAACATACGAATGTCAGTCGCATTAATTGGATTATGATTATCAATATTAATTTGCCAAAGCGGGCTAATATAAATTTTAAATTTTTGATATTTTGGGATAGAACTAGTTAAACGATGATTTAGAGCATGAATTCCTTCAATAATTATTGGAGAATGTTCATCAATTCGAATTTTCTCTCCTGGAACTCTTTTACCAATTTTAAAATCAAAATGTGGTAATTGCACTTCTTCACCTTGAATTAATGCCAATAGGTGCTGATTAAATAACTCTAAATCCAAAGCTTCAATATGTTCTAAATCAGGATTGCCATATTCATCTTTTGGCGCTTGATTACGATCTAAATAATAATCATCGATAGAAATTTTGACTGGTTTGATTCCTCGTGATAATAATTCAATTCGTAATCGATGAGAAAAAGTTGTTTTTCCGGATGAAGATGGTCCAGCAATCGCAATAATTTTAATATTGTCAATATTATCCTTAATAATTTGGCCAAGTTCTGATAACATATTGTTGTGTTTGGATTCACACATATTGACTAAATCCATTACGCGGTTACTTTCAATATACTTATTTAATAACGGGATTCGATCACATTCAATTAATCGGGCCCATTGTTGGGATTCTTTTAACATTCGACCAAAACTTGTGGAATCTTCAAATGGAGGAATGTCTCCTTTTTCTTCAGCTCGTGGATATTGAACTACAAAATCTGGATGATAAAGTAATAATTGATATTTGGTTAAATATCCTGTTGAAGGAACCATATACCCAAACATATAGTTGGTATAACCATTAACAGTGTATACATTAACTGTATCTTCTTCACGATATTTTAAAACTTCTACTTTATCATAATATCCTTTTTCTTCATATAATTTATAAGCTTCTTCTATTGATATTTTCTTACGAGTTATTGGCAAGTCTTTTTTAATTATCTCTTGCATTTTATTATCAAGTTCGGTTAAAAACTGTGCATCAACTTTACGGTCTATCCCCTCAATATGACAAGAAATTGATCGTGATACTGATTGTTTAAAAGTAACTCGTGCTTGAGGATATAATTCATTAATAGCCATTAAAATTAAAAAACGTAAACTAGTTTCATATACTCTAGCAGCATCATAATTATCTAAATCAAAAAACTCGATAGTGGCATCATCATATAATTGATAAGTTAATTCTCGTAATGTATTATTAACATTTGCCACATAGGTTTTAATATTTAGATCCTTAGCAATTTGTAATGGCGTTGTCCCCCGTGGATACTCATACACATTACCATTTACTTTAACTTTAATCATCTATCTACTCTACCTCCCACAAATCTATATAAGTCAGGAATTAAATAATTCCTTGATAATATACTTAATTAGGAATTATATTATACCAAATTCACAAATTATGTGCAATATTTATATCAAAAATTGTAAAAACGTTTTCGAAATTAACGTTTCATTCTCGATAGTAATGATCCTAAGATGGCAAAAAAACTGAAGAATGTAGATGAGAAGATAAAGTTAATCCATTGAAAGTTTTCGATTAAGCCTATTTTTTGTAAATACTCCAAAAAGATAATACATCCTATACCTAAAATAAATATTAAAAAGATTGCTCTTTTAATAATTGGTTCTAGTAAAAAGAACAGTAAAATTCCTAACGCACCGTATAAAAGACCTTGAGCAAATAGCATTACTGCTTTTTGACCAGTCAAATTCAAATCCGAAAGATATAATGTAGTCTTTTTGACATTATCAAGAGGTAAAATCTTATCTAATTTTAATTTGTAGCCTAAATTAATCGCTTTAGAAAAATCGATTCCATAACCTTCCAACCATTCATAATTTGTATTTAAAGTTTCATTATAGTTAATAATATAAATAATTGAAATACATCCAATTATCCACAAAATAACTAAAAAATAGGCTATTTTTCGCATAAAACTCACCTTTATAATACTTGTTTTCTATTTATATTGTCAATTATTTTGGTAAGTTTTATACAAAATAAAAAAAGACCAAGTGGTCTTTTTTTATTTGTTACTTAATGCTTTTTTGGCTGATTCACAAATTTTAGCAAATCCTTCCGCATCATGAATAGCTATTTCAGATAACATTTTACGATTAATTTCAATATTTTGTAATTTTAAGCCATTCATTAAACGACTGTAAGATAAACCATTTAATCGTGCCGCCGCATTAATTCTTGTTATCCATAATTTTCTAAATTCACGTTTGCGCTGCTTACGGTCACGATAAGCATACATTAATGATTTCATTACTTGTTGATTGGCTGTTCTATATAGAGTACTTTTAGATCCAAAATAACCTTTGGCAAGTTTTAATACTCTTTTACGTCTTCTTCGTGAAACTACTCCACCTTTTACTCGTGGCATTTTAATTACCTCCTATAATCTTACTTAATGTTTGCAATTTGTCGTTTGATACGTTTTACATCGGCAGATGAAACTAATGCTGATTTACGTAAACGACGAATACGTTTTTGATTTTTGGATGGAGCTAAGTGTGATGTACCCGCTTGCCATCTTTTTATTTTGCCGTTTCCAGTTACTTTGATACGTTTTTTCGTAGCTTTATGTGATTTCATTTTAGGCATAATAATACACTCCTTATTGATTAGATTTTATTTTTTTTTATCTTTTCTTGGGGTCATAATCATTGTCATTGTACGGCCTTCTAATTTTGGTTGTTGTTCAACTGTTCCATAATCAGCCAACATCTCCGCAACTCTCTCTAATACTTGGTCATTAAATGTTCCCATACTAAGCATACGTTTACTACGAATGCGTAATGTAACACGAACTTTGTGACCTTCTTCTAAAAATTTACGTGCATTACGAACTTTTGTCTCTAAGTCATTTTGGCTGATTACCGGTGTGACCCAAATTTCTTTCACTGTAACAGTTTTTTGATTTTTCTTGGCTTCCTTAGTGCGTCGTTGTTGTTCATAACGATACTTTGAATAATCCATCAATTTGCATACAGGAACTGGCGCTTGTGGGGCCACACACACCATATCCAAATCGTATCTTCGAGCAATTTCTAATCCTTCTTCAGGTGTCATTTTCCCTAAATTTTTTCCTTCAGGTGAAATTAACATAATTTCTTTTGCTCGAATGTTTTCATTAACCAAAGCGTCCTGCTTGCGATCTAGATTCTTACTAATAAATAGCACCTCCACAATTTTTTTCGCAACAATAGTAGAAAAAAATGGGCGCAAAAAGCACCCACATAATTTCACACTTATCGATTGAAAATAGCTATAAGTGACATTGACCTATCGACGTAATCGATCAGGTGAGAAGCGGGTACTTCTACTTTCCACTATTATTACTCACTTATTATACTATATTTAAGACAAATTGTCAAATATTTTATGCTAAATCTTTTTTAAAATAAACTAACAAATTTCCTAAAACTAAGATAATTATTAAGACAACTAAATGACTATACCCAAATATTAACCTATCATTTGAAAAATTAATATTTGGAAACAATAAATATATCCCTTTTTCAATAATTCCCAAATTTTCTTCAATAATCATATCACTAATTAAGTTAATTGTAAATACAATCAAACACGAAAAAATATTATTTATAATCTGAGTAAGTAACATACTATATAAACCATAAATTATTCCAATTAGTAATATTTTCAAATACATCAACAAATAATCAACTTTAAACACAAATTGTTTAATTAACACTGTTCCAATAAATAAAAATATAATTAATAACCATAAAACAAAATAAAATACCATAACTAAAATAGTAATAATCTTTGATAATAAATACTGCCAACGTGTATATCCACTAGATAAGACTAAATAAGAATATTGATCATTTTTTAATAAGATATTATAACTACAAACAAATGATATTATTAAAATAACCAATAACTTAGTGATAAAAAAAGCTTGATGATAATAATTAATTAC
>LFRX01000033.1:0-302 GCA_001512985.1 Acholeplasmatales bacterium DTU056 | reverse complement strand
TTTCCCGTCTTTTAACTCCAACATAATATCATAAATTTTTTCATAAAAACTTACATAGTGAGTTGAGATAATAATCGTTTTATTGAGATTTTTTAGTTCTTTCATTTTTTCTAAAAACAAACTTTGCATTTTGTAATCAAGCCCATTTAATGGCTCATCAAAAATATATAAATCTACATCACTCATTAAACTATTTATAATTAATAATTTTTGTTTCATTCCTTTTGATAAGTTTTTAATTAATTTGCTTTTATCTTTAGCAATATCCCACTCTATTAAATGTTTGTTTATCAACACTTCAG
>LFRX01000010.1 GCA_001512985.1 Acholeplasmatales bacterium DTU056 | reverse complement strand
TTATTTCAATCGAAGGAATGAGTTGCAAACATTGTGCAATGCGCGTTGAAAATAGTTTAAAAGCATTAGATGAGGATGCAAAGGTAAAGGTAAATTTAAAGAAAAATGAAGCCGTTTTCTCATCAAAAAATGGGATTAAAGATGAACAAATTAAAAATGCCATTGAGGAAGTGGGTTATCAAGTAATTTCAATAGAATAATCTTGAAACTATTGCATTCATGCTATGGAATATGCTATACTGAACTAAATAATACTAGGGGGTTAGAATATGGATTTTGTATTAATTAAAAGCGAATCAAAACAAGCGCTTGCTGGAAACCGTTTAATGTTCTTAATTGCAATTTTAGTTACAGTAGTTATTAGTGGAGCTTTAAGCGGAATTGCAGGACTTGGAATTTTAATTAGTCCAGTGTTATCCGCAGGATTATTTTTCATTGGGACTGATTTATTAGAACGAAAAAAATTTGATTTTAATCGTTTATTTGATTTATTTAAAGATTTAAATCATGCAATCAAAGTCATTGCAGTTTATTTACTAGTTAATTTAATTATTATCGTAGGATTATTCTTACTTATCGTCCCGGGAGTAATTTGGGGATTAAAATATTCTCAAGCTGTATATATTATGATTGAAAATCCTGAGACTGATATTATGCAGGCATTACGTTCAAGTGGTGAAATGATGAATGGTTATAAGGCTGACTTATTTGTTTTCCATTTATCATTTATTGGGCATTTCATCTTAGGTGTGCTTACATTAGGTATTTATTTTTTATACTTTATTCCATATTATCAAATAGCACAATACAACTATTATTTTCATTTAAAGAAGGTAACAAACCCAGTTTCAAATAATAATAAGCACATAAATGATGATTTTATTATAGATCAAAAGGATTATCAAATCTAATTTTTGATGGTTGTAACAATATAATTAAATTAAAAATTATAAAAGTGAAGCAAATGCTTCACTTTTTTTATGAAAATTTGATGAAAAAAATTTCTTAGGAAAACTCTTTTCTAAAAAAATAAGACGTGATATAATATGTTTGTAAACGCTTTCTAAAATTTTTCATGGGAGGTTAATATGAATAAATTTGATTACATGCA
>LFRX01000008.1:2666-15606 GCA_001512985.1 Acholeplasmatales bacterium DTU056 | reverse complement strand
GTAACTTTTACTTCTTTGTAAACTTCTGGTCGCCCTTCAACAGCTACTTTGATTTTTGTTTCTCCAACCGCAACCCCAGTAACTTTACCATTTACATATGTTGCGATGTTTGGATTTTCTGATGAATAAACTAATTTAACTTCCCCAACATCTTTACCTTTTTTAACTGTCGGTTTTATTTCTAGTTCTTCTCCAACAGTCACTTGATATGAACTTTGTGCAAAAGACAATTCAATACTTTCATCTTTTTTGCACCCTGCTAAAACTACCATCACTAGTGCTAATACAACTAGTGCAAGAAAATTTTTGAAGAATTTTTTAACCGTAAGACTCATATTCTCCTCCTTTCCTTACTTTCCAAGTAAAATTATAACACATTTTGGTAGCGTTTGCAATATAAAATAAAAGATGTTTAAAGATATCGCATGAAATCTTTAAACATCTTTTTGTTAAGAATTTAAATTATTTAAAACTAATTTAATTAAAATATCTTCTTTTCCAATAAAACGAGCCAGAACAAATAATAAATCTGATAAACGATTTAAATACTGATAAATACTTTGAGATACCCGATATTCTTTTCCTAAAGCAACTATTTTTCTTTCTAATCTTCTACATACTGTTCGACTAACATGTAAATGTGCACTCGCTAAATTACTTCCTGGTAAAATAAAGTTAGTTAATTTAGGTAATTTTTCATCATATTTATCAATTAATTTCTCTAATGTTCCTACATGTTCATTAGTTATATATTCTTTTTTTGTAATTATTTCAAAACTTAAATGAGTTAAATTAACACATATATTTTTAATAATATCTTTAACTTTTTCATCATCGATTAAATGGAAGCACACCATTAAATTAGATGTAAGTTCATCAACTGTCCCATTAACTTCAACAATAATATGATCTTTTGAAACACGTTTATTACCAATACTAGTAGTTTGATTATCACCAGACTTTGTATATATTTTCATTTTATCACCTCATCTAAATCCTATTTTACACCATTAAGACTATTTAGTAAAGAAAAGCTCTAATAAAAAAGAATCTAAAAGAATTTTTTCTTTTAGATTCTAAATAAACTATTCAGTACGTAAAGCCACCACTGGATCTTTATTAGCAGCAATTCTTGCTGGGATTAGGCCAGATATTAGAGTTAAAATCATACTAATTAATACAAGAATTAAGGCATGAATTGGATTTAATTGAGAAATGTTACGAACACTATCACCAGCTAAAGAATTAATAATTATATTAATTGGTACTGTTAAAATATAAGCAATTGTGATTCCAATTACTCCAGCAGTGAATCCAATAATAATCGTTTCTGCATTAAACACTCGTGAAATATCTTTTTTACGAGCACCAATACTGCGTAAAACTCCAATTTCTTTAGTTCGTTCAATTACTGAAACATAAGTAATAATCCCAATCATAATTGATGAAACTACTAGAGAGATTGCGGCAAAGACAATTAAGACATAGGAAATAGTATTAATCAAGGTGCGAAGGGCTCTAGTTACCGCCTCAGACAAATCTTCTATAATAATCTTTTCTTCATTAGATTTATTTTCATTATATTTGTTTAAATACTCTTTGATTGCTTCTTTTGATTCAATGTCTTTTGGATAAATACTAATCCAATGTGGTAAATCATCTCCACCAAGTCTTTGCATTAATAGGTTAAATGTTTTTTCGTCTTTAACAACTAAACTATCGCCTTCTAATACATTTCGTGTATACCCTACTTCTTTTTGAACACTAACAATGTGAGAGTTTTTAGCATCTTTTAAAAACTCTTCTGCTAATTTTGGAGAATAATATAATCCTTCCCCAAATAAAGTAAAATCGACATTTTCTTTTACTCTTAAAATACCAACAATTTTTACCTCTAAATTTTTTTTAATGTTAAACAATTGTTCGCTTGGTTGTTTTTTGGTAAACGAATTAGTTTCTTCGATATATTGATAATAATCATCATTAAAAACTAAACGCATTTGTAAGTTATACAAATCATCAAAACTTACTTCTTTATTTTCATCAGTTATTTCATAGCCTAAAGCTTCTAAAATTTTACGGTCGATTTGATTATATTTATCAATGATTAAAACTAAATCCCCTGGTTCCTGTGGTAAAGATCCATACACATCATATTGTCGTTTTATAAACTCATAATTATCGATTAGATCTTTTAATATACGACGATCATCTTCTACTTCTAAAAACGGTGATTGTGTTTGAAAATTGCCCGTTTCAAGTTGTAGATAATTATCACCATTTTTAACAATAATATTTAAATCTAAATTTCGCATATAACGAATTGAATGATACCATTTCGAATCTAATCCTTGTAAGTATTCTACATACTCATGATCAATTTTATTGCTATGGGTGATATTTTGAATCCCTCGTTCCCTAATTTTAACAATTAAATCATCAGGAAACTCTTCAGCTAAATCATATTGATCCATAACATTAATGTTTAACGCTGTTCTCTTAATAGTTAATGGATATTCCGATAAGGTATTGGATTGCAAATCTTGAATATATTTATCAAATCCATATGAGATGGATAATACTAAAGCAATCCCAATTATTCCAATACTTCCCGCAAGAGCCGTTAAAATAGTACGTCCTTTTTTAGAAATAAGATTTTTTAAACTTAACATTAGGGCAGTAACAAAGGACATTGAAGTTTTAATTAGTTTATATACTTTATTTGGTTCTTTGGATTCCTCTTCAGTAGGCGGATTAGTATCGCTAATTACTTCACCATCTTTTAATTGAATAATTCGGCTACTATAACGATAAGCTAAATCCGAATTATGTGTAACCATAATCACAAGACGTTCTTTGGATATCTCTTTAAGGATTTCTAAGATTTGAATACTAGTTTTACTATCTAAAGCTCCAGTTGGTTCATCGGCCAATAATATATCAGGATCATTGACGATAGCTCGTGCAATGGCTACACGTTGCATTTGTCCGCCCGATAATTGGTTTGGTAATTTATTTAGTTGATCATGAAGACCTACTTTTTCTAATGCTTCAATTGCTCGGCGACGACGTTCTTGTTTTGATACTCCAGATAATGTTAACGCTAATTCAACGTTACTTAAAACGGTTTGATGTGGAATTAGATTGTAGTTTTGGAAAACGAAGCCAACACTATTATTGCGATAGCTATCCCAATCACGGTCGGTAAAATCTTTAGTAGAACGGTTGTTAATGTATAAATCTCCGGAAGTATAACGATCTAGTCCACCAATAATATTAAGTAAAGTTGTTTTTCCACAACCTGATGGTCCTAACACCGATACAAATTCTGACTTACGAAAACTTAAAGTAATACCTTTTAAAGCCTCAACAGTCATTCCTGGAGTAACATAATGTTTAACAATATTTTCTAACCTTAACATAATCTACACATTTTCCTTTTCCAAATTTCTAATAACATCATAAAGTTTATCTAACAAATAGATAAATGTTTGTGTATCTTCGACCCCCAACCGTTCAACAACTCTTTCAAAAAAGTGAATCATTTTTTCACGTTCCTTCTCCGCAACCACCATTCCCTCAGGAGTAATTGAAACTAGTACTTCACGACGACTGTCATTGGAAACTTCTCTTTTTACATATCCTTTTTCTTCTAATCGATTGATAATTTGTGTTAAAGCAGGGCGAGTTAGACCACACATTGTACTTAATTTACTCATAATAATATGTTTTTCATATTTTAAACTTTCTACTAGTTTTACTAGTACAGCCATTTGTGACAAATTAAGTTTGTTAATGGCATTTTCTTGATAATTGATTCTTCGAAACTTCATTAATGACGTTAATAAATTTTTTGCAATAGGTTCCAAATTAAACCCTCCACGATAATTAAGTTCTTAATAATTAAATACTTAATTATTATATAACGAATGTATTTAAAATACAAGTTAAATGAAAAAAATTCCTTAAAAATTTAAGGAATTACTTTTTCTCATGTTCTTGAATTAATCCAAGATTTACATGGCAATATCCATTCGGGTTTTTTTGTAAATACTTTTGATGATACTCCTCTGCAAGCGAATAATTACGCAATTTTTCAACTTCTACAACAATCTTTTGCGAATATTTTAGTTGTTCTTTGGCAATAAATTGTTTAATAATTATTTCATCATTTTCATCTATAAAATAAACACCTGTTCGATATTGTAAGCCTATATCCCCACCTTGTTTATTTATAGACGTTGGATCGATAAAACGGAACAAATGTTCTAAAATTTGTTCTAAGGTAATAATATTTTCATCATAGACGATTCGACACGCTTCCGCATGCGTAGCTTTTCCTTGGCATACTTCTTCATAAGTTGGATTTAAATAATTCCCATTAGCATAACCTACACTTGTTGCAATTATTCCTTTTAAGCGATAAAAATACTCTTCGACACCCCAAAAGCATCCCCCAGCTACCACAATTTCTTTCATAATCCTCTCCAATGTAAATTAAATTTTCATATCACAATTATATCATATTTGTCAAAAATTTTATACAAAATCTTTAATTTAATTCTTGCATTTTATTTTTAATTTTGATATAATTAACATCGGACTTACGCAGGTATCGTATAATGGTTATTATGCCACCTTGCCAAGGTGGAGATGCGAGTTCGATTCTCGTTACCTGCTCCAGTTTAAAAAATAAATCCAGGGATAACCTGGATTTTTATTTTTTTAAATTTTGATCATATTCTTCATAATCAATCGCACTTTTAAATTTTAATTTTTTTTTTAGCTTTTTCTAGTCGTTCATCATAAGTAAAATCTTCTTCACTACCGAATTCCAAATCATCCGGATTTACATCATGATATGGATAATAATGTTTAGTAGCAGAATCGCTTAAAAAAACAAATTTTCTTTTTTTATCTCTTTCCATATTTCAATCCTCCTTTTATTATTATTGGCTAAATAAATTGTTTTATACTCTAAATGAAAAACGACCCCAAAGGGGTCTTTTTTCAATAGAATGTGTTAGGAATTATTTTGTTTATTGTGTTTGTTGTGATGTTCACGGTGAAGTTTTTCAAAATAGTTTTTTCGGGCATCTTCTAATTTTTTAAAATCCCGATCTTCATTATCATGATATGGTTCACGTGCTATTTCATACTGAGTATTATAAGCATACGCATACGGATTGTTTTGAGTTGTAAAGTTTCTATAGTCATCTACAAAATCATCCGTAATTGGGTCATTCCCAATTGTATCAATCGCATTACGAGCAGTACCTAACTCATTAGCATATTCAGTCATTCCAGCATAAGCATTAGTACGAGTTAGATTTCCATCGCGATTGGCTTTAGCATTTTTATTTTTATGTTTATTTTTTCCAAACTCCTCCGAGAACTCAACATTTTCCGTACAACCACATTCACAACCAAATTCAACTCGGTCATTACGTGGTTGTTTTTCTTTTTTATTTTTCATTAACCTTCCTCCATTCTACAATGTATAGTATTTGTAAAACGGAGAAAATTATAATTATTTTAAAAGGTAATCCTTACCTTTCATATTTTCTGGTTCAAATTTTTCCAACCCAACAAAATCTTGTTGGCGAAGTGCTTCATAAATTATAATTGCTGCTACATTAGAAAGATTTAATGACCGCACTTTATCAGTCATTGGTAATCTAATACAACGATCTAAATATTTTTGTAATATTTCTTTAGGTATTCCCGTTGATTCTTTACCTAATATAAAGTAATAGTTTTTATTTGGATCACTAGCATCAATATCATGTGGACCACGTAATCCATAACGCGTTAAAAAATAAAACTCACCTTCATTTTTACTTAAAAAATCATCAAAATTTTTATAAACAAAGTATCTTAAATCTTTGATATTATTGGCAGCACTGCGGGCGATATGTTTATCATCTAATTTAAATCCTAATGGTTCAATTAAATGTAAAATTGTATTAGTCGCAACGCAAGTGCGCATAATATTACCGGTGTTTTGAGGAATTTCTGGTTCAAATAAAACTACATTTATTGGCATTTTTCCATCTTCTCCTTCAAATATTCAATATGTTTGACAAACCAATCAATATTTTTAAATTTATTTTGATAATAATTTAATTTTTCTATTGAGATATTTTTATTATTTGTTTCTAAAACTAAAATATTCCGAATCATTTTAACTAAACCAATCCATTTAAAGGTTTTTTTAGCATAGTATTTTTTAAAATTTTTTATGTCATTTTTTTCTAAATTTTCTAAATTAACTAAAGATAAATCATTAAAGTAAAGTTCCGGTAAAATAGAGTATTCTTTTTTATTATAAGGACATATTTCTTGACAAATATCGCATCCAACAAAAACATTTCTTATTTTATTATATAGTTCATAATTTATTGACGGATATTGTGTTAAATATGATAAGCACTTTTCTCTTACAAAAACTTGATTTAAAGCCTTAGTCGGACATGCTTTAATGCAAAAATCACATTGCCCGCATAAATCAATCTCTAATGGTTTACTATATTCGGAAAACTTTAGGTCAGTAAGAATGGTGGCTAAATAATGATAAGTACCAAAACGAGGGCTTATAATTAAATTGTTTTTTCCAAAAACACCTAAACCTGCTAAATAAGCAAGCGTTTTTTCGTTGAATGGATTAACATCTACTTTTATTTCATAACGAGATCTTTTAAAAATTTCCTCTCTTGAAAGTAAATCTTCTAAGAATCGCGTTAAAACTTGATGATAATCATCCCCATAAGCAAATTTAGCACTAATATATTGAGATGTTTTTATCCGAGGTTGTTGGTATCCAAAACTAAAAACAAAAATACTTTTAACCCATTCATATTGTGGCAAAATATTATGAAATTCACAATAACTTTCAATATTGACTATTCCAACATCATAGTATTCATTTTGTTGATTTAAAAAAGATAGTCCTTTCATGATAATCCCTCGATTTTTACAATATATTATATAATTTTTTAGGTGTTTTTTCAATAAAAACAAAGTAACTCTTGATTATTAATCAAGAGTTACTTTTTTATTTACTTATATGTGAATACTTTCTTTCTGGATGGTTTTGCCAAAAAGTTAGACTCGAAAATTCGATTGGGCTTTGACCATAGTTTTCGGAAGTAATAATATAATTACTTTGTGTTATGGTAACAGTTATCGTTCCATTACGTTGATAACTTAAATTATTAGCTTCACATTTATAACTTGGTCCAATTATTCTACAATTATCTTCCTTGCTGCCACATCCAGCAGGAGTATAGATTTTAATATTAGAATTAAATTGATAAATCCGATTAATAGTTTCAAAAGTCGGGTGACCATGACCATTACCTAACATTACTCCATGAGATACAATTACAATTTCCGGATTCAAATACGAAAGTAAAAATTCACTAGTAGCATTACGAGTACCATGATGTCCTAGTTTTAAAATATTAACATTTCCAACCTTTGGTGCATATACTAACTCTTGTTTCTCTTCCGCATCCCCATTTAACAATATCTTTGTTCCAAATGCTTCTAACACAAACACGATACTTGATTCATTAGTTTTATCCGAATTATAAAATGTTGTATCAATAAAGGTAATTGTGATACTAGGAGCTAAATTATATTTTTCAAGACAATAATTTTTTTGTAAATTACCTTCAATATTATCTTTAATTTCACATACATCTAAACCTGGCTCATTAGATAATGCTTCTAAAAAACGAAGTTCTAAGGTGCTTTTTTGATGGTGTGTTGTAGAATAGATAATAGCCATATCGACTTCATAATTTTCTAACACATATGCAAAACCACCAATATGGTCTTGGTCAGGATGTGTAGCAATAATATAATCAAGTTTTCCAGTTAGATAATTAGCTAAAATATCATCTAATGCTTTATGTGTATTTCGATTTGGCATTCCAGCATCAACTAAAATATCTATTTCACCGATTTTAATAAAGATAGATTCTCCTTTTTCACCATCATTCGTATAATATTTGCCTAAATCAATAAATTTTACTAAAACTTCAGTTGGATTATATTCTAATCGTTTGTATGTATCAGGTTGGAAAACAGTGATTATTAATTCTAAAGTTGCTTCATTATTAGAACTATCACTAGCATAAAATATAATATTATATGTTCCAGCCTTTGAAATATCTAAGTTATTTTCGATAATTGAACAACTCATTTTACCATCTACATTATCAATTGCATAACAAGACTCTAAATCAATAGTCGTACCAACTGGAATACGAGTTGGAATATTAGCAAAAATTATTGGTGGCTCATAATCAACTTCTAAACTATTAGGATCAGATGCTAATCGAATAAAGTTTAGAGTTATTGGACCGTCGATAAATTCAAAAACAATTTTATTAACTTCTAAATTATCGATTGTTAAAAGATAGTTATGATATTCTTTTTGTAAATTAATAGGTATGGAATCAAGGATTTCATTGTCAATATATAAAATAATATTACATTTTCCATTTGACGAATTACTATTAATAATTAATCGTGAAGGACTAGAAATTGTGAAAATTTCACTTGTTAAAGTATCACCCGGATAAAATGTATTGTATTCATTCGAAGTCGTTTCCCAATTATTCGGTAGTCCATTAGAAAAGTTAACATCAAAAATTGGGGTTATCTTTGATTTACCAACAGTAATTTCAAAAGTATCAAAGTAGTTTTGCGGTTCTCCATTAATATATATTTGCAACCCTACTTCTACAATAGCATCTTCTTTTGGAAATAAATATTTACCATTTTCTATTAAATCTGGTTTAGATGATGTCCATTTTAAATATACATTTGGATATTGTAAAACATTACTTAAAAAATCTAAATCATTTATTACAGGGTATTTTAAAAGATGAGTTTTTAAGTAAAACAATTTATTTATTACTTCTTCTTTCATTAAATAATTATAATTATATTCATATCCTAACTTAGCAATACGGTGATTTAAAAATTGATCGTAGTTAGTGTTAAAATTTATTTCATCCCATTCAGCATTATTAAAGGAGAACGGATTATCTTTGGTCCAATTAGTTGTATTCCCACTTATAATATTTGATTTACGAATTAAAGCAATATCTTCACCAAAATATCTATCATCACCAATTGTTCCAATTCGGTCAATAACGTTTGACTCATAAACTAATTCTAGACAATCATTTCCATTATGATTTAAACTATTATTTATTTCACCGTATATTTTATTCATGTTAATTAAATTTTTAATATTATCATAACTTAATGAATTAGGTACTATTACATAAGTTGTGTTATGAGGTAAAGTTCCTTTTAAAGCAATAGTTGTCGTTGGAGTAGTATTGCCATTGTAATAAATTTTAATCGCATATTTATTTAAATTTATCTCTCGACCAGTTCCATTAAAAATAGCAATCGCTTTATTTTTATTATATTCTAAATATCCAGAAAAGATTAAATCGTCGGTATATACAAATGGAATATAAATATCATCACTATAAATTGTGATAGTACGTCCGGAAATAGTTTGGACTGTAACATATGCTCTAATATTAATTTTATCTAACTTTTCCTGGGAAATATTTATTGTCATTTGATTATTCTGAGCAACTTCTATTATATCCGCAAAAATATTCTCAATTGTCAGTTCATCAACAAAATACTCACTCTCTAAAACGATAAACCCTTGTCGTAATATTGTTAATTTTTCACTAGTCTCAATACTTGCTTTAAAAATAGCTTCATTATTAATAAGTTGATATTTTTTATCAAGTACTATTTTAACATCTATAAACTCATCAAGATATGTAAAGTGAGCTTTTAAAAATAAATCATTGGTTAAAATATCCGGAAGTTCTTGATCCCATTCTAAAAAATCCATATTTTCTAGAATATCTATAAAATCTAATAACGGTAAACTTTTTTCTAAAGTAAAAGGAGTATTTATCTCAAAATAAAGTAATCCTTGAAAAGTATCGTCATCTGCTAGTAAAACAATATTTACTTTATCAATATCAGTAATATATATATCAAAATGATGATTATTTTCCATTGTAAATGTATAAGCATTATTTCTAGAAACGACTTTATCATTTTCTAAAATAAAAACCACTCGATAATTTTTGTTATTTACAACAGTAATTTTATTTGCTGTTCCATTTGATGCCTTTTCATAATCAATTTCTACCATTAATATTTTTTGGTCTAATTTAGTATTATGATAATAAAAATCGTATGTTACGACATACTCTTGTTTATTATCATCATCATAATTATCATCAGGATCATCTAAAATACCATTTTCCTTTAATAAAAAAGCAATTATAATAATGCTTAAAAAAACAATTAGAATTGGAATTAATAACAACTTTTTAGTATTTCGCATATCTACTTACCTTACTAGTTTTCTACTACATTATATTATACTAAAAGAATAGTGTCAATTTAATAACTAAATATTACCATATAAAAAAAAAGACCACAATAAAGTGGTCTTGTTATTTATTAGTATAAATCATCTGAAGGGTGGCTTTTTTCTTCTTTTAGATCAGTCACCGCAGCTTCAGTTGTAACAAATAAACTTGAAATAGAAGTTGCATTTAGGACGGCACTACGAGTAACTTTTGTTGGATCAACGATTCCTTTTTCAAACATATTAACCCATTTACCTTCACGGGCATCAAATCCAACATTTTTCGTAGCTGCTTTTTGTTGTTCAACAATTTCACTACCATCATATCCAGCATTTTCGGCAATTTGATACAATGGAGCAAGTAATGATTCTAAAACAATATTAATACCTTTTTGTACATCAACAATGTCTGATTTTAAAGTTGGTTTTAATTCATTATAAATTTCTACTAGGGCTGCTCCACCACCAATAACAATACCTTCTTCTAGAGCAGCTTTAGTAGCATTTAATGCGTCTTCAATGCGTAGTTTTTTCTCTTTCATTTCAGTTTCAGTTAAAGCCCCAACTTTAATGATAGCTACGCCTGATGTTAATTTACCAAGACGTTCATTAAGTTTTTTACGATCATATTCGCTCTTAGTATTACGAATTTGTTCTCTAATTTCTAATACACGGGCTTCTAAAGCTTGTTTATCGCTTGCACCACCGATAATTGTTGTATTGTCTTTAGTTACAACGATTTTTTTCGCACGACCTAAATCATCGATGTTAACGTCTTTTAATTTCATATTAAGATCTTTTTGAATAAATTTACCACCACTAATAACGGCAATATCAGCTAAAATTTCACGTTGATTGTCACCAAATCCTGGAGCTTTTGTAGCCACGACATTAAATGTACCACGTAATTTGTTAACGATTAATGTGCTGGTAACTTCATTTTCCATGTCGTCACTAATGATTAATAATGGTCTAGATCTTTCCACAACTTGTTCTAATAATGGTAAAATTTCTTGTACAGTGTTGATTTTATGGTCAGTTACTAAAATATACGCATCTTCTAATTCCGCAGTCATTTTTTCACGGTTTGTTACCATATATGGTGAAGTGTAACCACGGTCATATTGCATACCTTCAACAACTTCAAGATGAGTTTCAAAACCACTAGATTCATCTACGCTGATAACACCTTCGCGTCCAACTTTTTCAATCGCTTCCGCAATAATCTTACCAATTTCAGGACTACCAGAGGAAATAGTTGCGACGTTTTCAACAGCTTCATTAGTATTAATTACAGTTGTTTTTTCTAATAACTTTTCTGCAACCTTCTTACCGGCTAATTCAATACCTTCACGTAAGAATACCGGATTAACACCTTTTTCTACAGCTTCAATACCAGCATTAATCATTGCTTGAGCTAAAACAGTAGCTGTAGTTGTTCCGTCACCAGCAGAATCATTAGTTTTGTTAGCAACTTCGTAAACAAGTTGTGCCCCCATATTTTCAAATTTATTTGGTAGTTTAATTTCTTTTGCGATTGTTACACCATCATTAGTAATTAGTGGTGAACCATAACCTTTGTCTAAAACAACATTGCGACCTTTTGGACCCAACGTCACTTTGACAACGTCCGCTATGGTATTAACACCTTTTAACATCAAGTCACGAGCTTCTTTTGAAAAGCGAATATCTTTACTCATTGTTTCCCTCCTGTAAAATTGCTAAAATATCTTCTTCTTGGATGATTGTGTATTTTTGATTGTCTACTTCAATTTCTGTTCCAGCATATTGACGGAAAATTACTTTGTCTCCAACTTTAACTGTCATTGGAACTAATTTACCATCAACCATTTTTCCTGTACCAATAGCTTTTACATATCCAATATTACCAGTTTTTTCTTCCTTGCTAGAGACAATAATACCGCTAGCGGTTTTTTGTTCTTTTTTTTCTAACTCTAGAACAACATTGTCAAATAACGGTTTAATCATGTCCATCCTCCTCAACTTTTATTATTTTATTTTTTTCTACTAATAGTGTATAAAAGTCAGCTGAATAATTCAAGAAAAATCTTGAATTATTCAACTGTTATCGTTTTAACTTTTGTTACTTCTTCTTCCACTTTTGGAACATTAATTCTTAAGATTCCATCTTTGTAGCTAGCAGAGATGCCTTCCGAATCAACATTGTCTAAATAAAAGCGACGTTTGCAAGCTCCATAAAATCTTTCACGACGAAGATAGTTAACATCTTTATGTTCATTGTTAGATTTTTTCTCAACTTCAATAGTTAGATAACCATCTTCGTAAGTAATTTTAAAATCACCTTTTTCTAAACCAGGGGCTTCTACTTCAAGAACATATTTGTCGTTTTCTTCAATTATATTAGTGCGTAAGAAGCCAAAAGGACGATCAAATCTGAAGGCATCTAAATTAAAGAATTCATCAAAGAAATCATCGTCAAACAAACTGAAGAAGTTTTTACGACGTTTAATTAAATTACTCATTTATACA
>LFRX01000008.1:903-2562 GCA_001512985.1 Acholeplasmatales bacterium DTU056 | reverse complement strand
CCCTGATATTTCCCTATTTATTAATAGTATTCCCTTTATATTATACTTTTAAACTTGTAATAAATGATAAAAGCTCATCTATTTCGATGAGCTTTGAAATGATAATTTCTTAGTATTAGACTGTTTTTGTGGTTCTTCTTTTGGAGGGTTTAGAATTAAAACTATCAAATAAATAATTATTATATCTATTAGAATGATTCGTAATCCTAATGGATGACGAAAGAATAGGATAGTTTTACCTAATTTAGGAATTCTTGCGCAATATATTCCGATCACTTCTTCTTCTAAAACTTTCCAACTATCAGGATTAACCTTTTCTCCATAACGTTTTGTCTTAAAGCGATATTTATTGTTGGCATCAATTGTCTTTGAATGAACATAGTGCGTTATTACTTCTTTTTGGCTTCCATCAAAGTGAATATCTTGATAAAAACTAATAATCATTCCTTCTTGAATTTTAGAAACATTCGTCCTTTTAACTATTACAATATCACCATATTGTAATACCGGATGCATGCTTGTAGAAGTGATGACGAAATGCTGATAACCAAATATTTTGATGACTAATTTTGGAAAGAAAAAATTTATCGCCATATATAAGAGCACGGTGAAAATAATCGAAAGCGTTGTTCCTTTAGAAATAGTTTTCAAAATAATATCCTTAAAATTAATTTTCCAAAAATTTTTCATATTACTCCTCAATTAGTTTTTCTCATAAGCTGTAAACACAACATCAAAAGTTATTTGCTGGTTTTTTATTAATTCATATATTTGTTGATCGTCTACTTCTAAAATACTAATTTTTAATACTACCGTTGTTCCATTCTTATTTACTACAAATTGTTCTTGAAAAACTAATTCATTATTGTTGATTCCAAATGTTTCAATAATCACATACTTTCCTAAAGATTCCCTTCCGCCAATTTTAACATTTACTATTTTCACATCTAAATCCAAATCTTTGACAGTTTCTTTTGATAATTTTAATTCATATTGAAATATTACTTCATGAACATCTTCTGGACCTAAAACACAAGTCTTAGGTACTAACTTACCATTACGACCATCAATTTTTACTTGTTTAGTTAATATTGTTCCAGTACCTATTTCAATAATTTCATTATTACTTTTAGTTAACTTATCCCATATTGCAAAAGTAGATGCCGTAAGATAAGTTAATAATAAAATTAAGATTAATATAAAGGTTATATGAACAATTTTCTTATTCATAAGTTTCACTTCCAAAAATATAAAATTTAAATTAATTAGTAGCTGGTTATCTTATGAATAAAACCCATAGCTTTTTTTAACTAGCTTACGTTAGTCTCCTTTAAAATTTTGTCTCTTTTAAATTTAGGAAACTGATCCCATTTAATTACAATCGCAATCAATGCTAGTAAAATTATATCAATTAAAACTATTCGAAAACCTAACGGATGACGGAAAAATAGCGTCAGTTTCCCAAGATAAGGTATTTTAAAATAATAGACACCAATAACATTTTGTGGTAAAATACGCCAACTATCTAAATGTGTATTATTTTCTCGTTTAATCCGATAATATACCTTACCGTTAATAATTTCTTCTTTTACAAAATAGTGTGTTACTACTTTATTTTTCCCATCCAAATTTACATCTTGATAATAACAAATAATCATC
>LFRX01000008.1:0-890 GCA_001512985.1 Acholeplasmatales bacterium DTU056 | reverse complement strand
TGCATACTTGTAGAGGAGATGACGAAGTGGCGAAAACCGAAAACTTTAATTCCTAAGCTTGGAAAAATGTTAATAATTGTTAGATATAAAAAGAAAACAATTATAAATGAATACGATAGTCCTTTTCCAAGCCAAAGAAACATCAGTTTTCTTTTCTTTAGGACAAGTTCTTTCTTCATTGCTAATTGTTTTCCAGTTTCAAGTATTTACTTATGTTAGATTAAACTTGTGCGTGACCTTGGAAAGTTAATTCAAATGTAATTGTTTTTCCAATAATTGCTTCATAAATTTCTGATGTAGTTGGTTCTTTTAATGTAACAGTAACAGTAATTTTTGTTCCACTAGCATTTACAAAGAAAACACCAGTAATTTCAATATTCACTAAATCACTGTAAGTAGCATCGCCGCCAATTAAAACGTTGGATGCTTCAACATTCAACACTAAATCTTCTTGTGCTTCTTTACTTAATTTAACATCATATTCAAGCACTACTTCATAAACTTCACCAACACCTAAAACCGCCGTTTTAGGAATTAGAGTACCTGTAACAGTAACTTTTTTTGTAACTTTTAATTCAGCACCTTCACCGATGATTACAGTGTTATCTTTATCTTCTGTCGTTAAGCGATCCCAATAGGCGAATGATGAAGCCGTTAGACCAATTAAAGCAAGAATTAAAGCAACTACTAAACTTGTTCTTAATAAAGATTGCTTCATTTAATATCTCTCCCTTTCTTTTTTCTAAAAATAAAAAAATTGCCAATGTTACTATAGAATTACACCTCTATAGAACAGTGGCAACTGGCTATCTCATATTAATGTAGATTATGAGACCCTATAGCTTTCCGTCACTAGATCACTCTAGTTTTGGCAAAACTATTTAATTATC
>LFRX01000021.1:1680-1827 GCA_001512985.1 Acholeplasmatales bacterium DTU056 | reverse complement strand
GTGCTCTCCAAGGCACGCGCTTCTGGTATGAGCGACGAGGATATTGCCTATATCGAAGAAGATCTTCGCTCACCCTGTACACAGGAGATAGCTGTTTTCCGTGCATTTGCGGAATTAGTTGACATGGCAGACGATCAGGTTGTAGTT
>LFRX01000021.1:0-1468 GCA_001512985.1 Acholeplasmatales bacterium DTU056 | reverse complement strand
CCGCTAAGTGGTGGGTGGTCAATCAGTCACTTTACGGCACGGATACGACAAATCCCATACTGGTGGCTAAGGCAACTGGTGAAATAGAATGGCTCAACCGCATCAATGAACATGCAAATGGAAAGTTCGCACTGATTTCATGGAGTCCTGAAGATATCAAGGGTGAACGCTTATTGGCGCTGTAAGGAGAGTAAAATGATAAAGGTTGCATTTATTTGTGTTCATAATTCATGTCGAAGCCAAATAGCTGAGGCATTGGGCAAACATTTAGCAGGAGATGTATTTGAAAGCTATTCTGCTGGCACAGAAACAAAACCCCAAATTAATCAGGATGCTGTGCGTCTAATGAAAGAGCTTTATGGTATAGATATGGAGAAAACCCAATATCCAAAGTTACTTGATGATATCCCGCAGGTAGATATTGTTATTACAATGGGATGCAATGTGGAATGCCCTTACCTTCCCTGCAAGCATAGAGAGGATTGGGGACTGGATGATCCTACGGGTAAGAGTGATGAGGAATTTAAAAAAGTTATTTCAATAATTGAAGCCCGAATAATTGAATTGAAGAAGAAACTGACATAAAATTAATTAACGCCAATTGCACATTCAGTGGTTGGCGTTATTGTTAATTGACATGTTTCCTCGTACGACGGTTTTTCAAAAATGCCCGAAAAAACCCATTGACATGTTTCCACGTACAGATGGTTTCTAAAATGGCCAACAGACATCAATTCCATCAACTCGAGCCATGTTGAGTGCGTCACATTGATGTCAAAGGTTGAGAAATAAAAAACTGAAAAGCTCGTAAATAAAGGGTTTCCTGACATTTAGCTTTTCTCGAGGCCGATCTGCCGGATGTGACAATGTCAGGAAACCCTTATTTTTATTGTTTGCGGGAACATATCAACCGCCCTGAAAATTCATAGTTGAGTTACCAGATTAGATAACACCCTTTTNNTTACTGCTTATTATCTTTATGCGATAAAACACATGATTATAATAACATCTTTTCTACTATTGTGTTCAACTGTTTTGATATGTTGGAAAAGTCAGTATTCAAGTCCAAAGTTTTAACGCTAATACGATTACCGCCGATAATATAATCTTTGTCCGGGACAATATCTTCATCAGTTTTGGCATAAAGCAAAAGGCCGCTTATATGTCCCGAACGAGCAAAATCCATGTTTTTTACATAAGTAAATATCTGATACAAATTGTGAGAATGGATTGTTTTGCTGTTGAACAACCTGTTTATCTGCATGGTCTTCTCATAGTATTTTGTGTCTATAATGAGTGTTTTACCCCGATATCGAAGAGTTATATCGGATTTCATAATAGGTAAATATTCTATTTCTCCATCGTCGACATCCCAGTCAATAATGGTGGATGAAGCATTAAACTGAGGATAATGCCTACGATAATATTCCAACACAAATTTTTCATAAAGCCTGTGCATACGCTGGTC
>LFRX01000034.1:28241-40900 GCA_001512985.1 Acholeplasmatales bacterium DTU056 | reverse complement strand
GAATAGTTTTTGATATGGAGGATAGTTCTATTAAGGAAACGCATCATGAAGTATTACAATAAGCTTATTGTTGACAATTGTTTATGTATTTGTATCAAGATTTCACATTGTTCTAATTTTAGCGGATAAAATAGATAGTGCGCTTATCTCCATTAGGAGGTGTAAATCTAGTCAAGGTTGCGTAATTGTATCAATATAGTTCTACAAACCCAATATATGAAAAATTGGCTTGATGTTTCAAGCCTTTTAATTTTTATTAAATAAATGTTAAATAAGCAAAACCATAAAAACTATTAAATTTTAAAAAACATAACGTCTTATTAAAAATTGTTAGTCACTTTATAATAATGAATCTTGCATCAAAAATTTTTAATATTGATTTTTTCCTATATTAAAGTATAATTATATTTGACAAACTACAACAATGAAATTTAAGGCGAGGTACAAGTATGGAAATTGAAAAAATGCTTCATTCATCCCCCCACAAAGATTTTAAAAAAAATACATCATTATTAACATTTTAATTATCATTGGATCAATTACTTTTTTGATTTTTGAAAGTTGGATAAACAAATTAGATATTTCATTAGGGTTATGTACTGGTATTTTACTTTTGTTTAATGGTTTATGGTCAATTAACAAAAAGAATTATTCCTTTTTTCATCGTGATGATACCGCAATTACTAATCGCTACTACTGGTTTTTTTTAATCGCGATTGGAACCTTTTTATTGATAATAACTGGTATTTATATAATATCAAAAGTAATAGCCTAATAAGACATAATTTTAAATAAAAACTACCAAGATTAATCTTGGTAGTTTTTTATTTAAGACAAAAATCCCGAATGTTTTTAAAACTATTTATTTAAATTATATGTATCATGTTAATATTCAAGAAATAGGGACGATTAAAGAAAGCATTTGTCTATTTTTTATCTATTTATTAGAGTTTTTTGAATTTATAAAGTCAAATTCTATCAACTAGAGGTGAGATAATGAAAAAATATCTTTATTTAGGAATTGGAATAGTTTTATTTATAGGAATGTTATTGGTATTTTATTTTATTAATTTACCCGTTAGTATTAAGAAAATTGAACAAGTAAACTTATCCAGCGGTGAAGAAATTATTTTTCCCAATGTTACGATTGATGTTGAGTTGTCTAAGGAAATTGTCGGAATTACGCATTTTATTATTAGACAAGACAATAGTAATCAAGAAATTGAATGTGAGATTAATAAATTATATGAGCGCAATTATCAGATTATGATTGAAAAAAATATTTTTGGTGATCAAACATATTATTTGATCGGATATAAAATTAATGATCAAAAGATTTATTTTAAAAAAGAGAAGAAGTTTGTAGTAAATTTTGGAGAGTTATTTAAAGTTAGTGAATTTAAGGTTTTTGATGACGAAAATGTTAGTTTCCAAAAAGTGATGGTTAATATTAAAATATTTAATCCTTTCCAAGTTGAAATAATGCAAGTGTTATTAAACATTGGGGAACAACAAGTTGTGTTCTCGAAAGAAAATATTATTCTTGAAGAATATGAATTATACTATCAAAATGTTTTAATTGACATATCATATTCGTTAGATAATTTAAATATAGTTAAACTTGCTAGTATGGTACTTAAGTATCAAGATAATATAATTGATTATTTTCCCAAAGAAAATTTTTTTGATTATGTAAACATATATCAGGAAGTAGTTATTCTTGATGTTATTGGACCAAATTTTATTTATTTAGAAAGCAAAGAATTTTATTTAAAAATTATATTAAAAGAAGATACTAAACAAATGATAAATAGTTTCATTATTTCGGTAGGTGACAAAGAAATTGAAGGAATTATTGAAGATGTTGTAGAACGCGATGGTGATTGGGAATATTCAGTTTGTGTTCTAAATCCCAAAATTGATAATTTATTAGAAATTAATGTTAATGCTATCATTATTAATGATAAAAACTATCGAATAACTTCGCCAATGATTACATTAGAAGTTAAAAAAGCTTTAGATAATTGTGTTTTAAAAAGTAAAAGTGCAACCGTTATGAAGGGAACCCGCTTAGCATTTTATTTGGAATGTGGAGAAATTAATGAAGGAGTAAATTTATATAAGTTCAGTGGTAAGTTTAATAACGAAGAGTTTGAAGGATATAACTATATTAATTATCCGAAAGAGATGCAAGAGCAAGCAAGTTTTGCGTTTGTTGATGTGAAGAAGAATGTCATTTTTTTAATGACTTTACCAGTAAGTAAATTAGATGGACAAGAATATTGTGAGTTTTATATTGATAAATTATATTATTTTTATGATAATCAGGAAAATGTTTATGAGTTGAAGCAATCATTGTGGGTTATTCCCGAAGAAGTAATACTTGTCATTAAAGATTTTTATATGACCAAAAAAACTTATGATTTAACTAAGGAAATTCCTGAAGCTAAATTAGAATTGTTAATTTCTAGGTCGATTCAAATTGAGAAAATAATTTTAGATGTAAATGGTGCTTTAATCGAAAATAATTTTAAAAATGGCGGAACGTTAACAAGTCGAAATACATATGTGTTTGATTTAATTGCTTACCGGCCAACAAAAGAAAAAACTTTTAGTGTTAAAATATATGCTATAATTTATAATGGGCAAGGAACGATTGGGACTAAAAATGATTTTGATAATACAATTTATTATCAAACGATACCATAAAAAATAATCATAGTATTTTGGTTTGAAAATGTATTGTGATATAATTTAGGTAGAAATGCCTAAGGAGGAGTTTATGGATAACTTTTTATTTAAAGATAATAAGTTTTACTTATTAGATGAAAATAATCAAGAAGTGGCGTTTATATCTTTTTATTATCAAGATAATGAGACAATCGTTGTAGATCATACATTTGTTAATGAGAATTTGCGTGGACAAGGGATTGCTTTACAATTAGTTAATCAAGTTGTAGCTTTTGCTAGAGACAATAATTTAAAAATTATTCCTGTATGTTCATATGCTAATAAAGTATTAAATCGTAATTCAGAATATCAAGATATTTTAAAAAAGGGGTGAATGAAATGAAGTTTTTACAATTAGCAAATGGTGTATTAATGCCAAGTGTGGCCTTAGGAACATGGCAAATTCCTAATGGCGAGGTATGTTACAATGCGGTTAAAGTTGCTTTAGAAGTGGGCTATCGACATATTGATACAGCGATGGCTTATCAAAATGAAGAAAGTGTTGGAAAGGCAATTAAAGATTTTGGAATTAAACGTGAAGATGTATTTATCACTACAAAATTACCAGCCCAAATTAAAGGGTATCAGGAAGCTTTAGATACATTTCATAAGTCTCTAAATAATCTTGGGATAGAGTATATTGATTTATATTTAATTCACGCCCCTAAGCCATGGGATGATCCAGGCGATGGTATGAATTATATGGATCAAAATATTGCGACTTGGAAAGCTTTTGAAAAGCTATATGAAGAAGGTAAAGTACGAGCAATTGGTGTTTCTAACTTTAAAGTTCCACACTTAGAAGTATTAATGAAAGAAACGAAAATTGTTCCTCATGTCAACCAAATTAAAGTTCATCCAGAACATTTTGATTTAGAAACAATTGAATTTTGTAAACAACACAATATTATTATTCAAGCATATTCTCCATTTGCAACTGGAAGATTGTTTGGTAATGAAATACTAAATGACCTAGCTCAAAAATACAATAAAACACTTGCGCAAATCGCAATCCGTTGGTCATTACAACATGGTTTTAATCCATTGCCAAAATCAATTACGCCAGAACGTATAAAAGAAAACTTTGATGTCTTCGATTTTGAACTTACTAAAGAAGACATGGATAAAATTGACTCCCTTTGGAAAAATAAATAATTTGGTAAAATAAAAGGCTAAAAAATAATAGCCTTTTATTTTACTTAATGGTATAATAATGATAGGAGAGAGCAGGAGTTTAGTATGATTATTTTTGACTTTTTTAAAGGAATTCTAATTGGTATCGCCAATGTTGTTCCAGGTTTAAGTGGAGCGACGATTGCGGTAGTATTAAATATATATGAACGCTTAATTAATTTTTTCAGTAATTTATTTACTAAACCATGGAAAGCCATTAAAGACACATGGGCGATAATCTTGGGAATTGCTGTTGGAATTGTGTTATCACTATTTGGCATAAGTTATTTAGTGCAAAAATTCCCTGTAGCAACCCTAACCTTCATAGTTGGGCTTATTTTAGGAGGAATTCCAAAAGTTTTTAAAGAGATTGAACATAAGAAACCTAAAGCTATTGATATTATACTTTTTATATTGATGATTGCAATCATCATCATTCTACCATTCTTACAAAGTGAAAATGTCACTAATATTGATGTTGATTTTAAAATTGTGATATTATTAGTGTTACTTGGGGCTGTTTCTTCAGGGGCTATGATTATTCCAGGGGTTAGTGGGTCAATGGTTCTTTTAGCCCTAGGATATTATTTATTTATTGTTACTACATTTGAAGATGCCATTAAAGTTTTCTTTACCTTTAATTTTACTGTCTTTTTTAAACAATTATTAGTAATTATTCCATTTGGAATTGGTGTGTTAATCGGATTAGTTTTAATATCAAAATTAATTAAATACTTATTGAGTAAATATTATCAAACAGTAATATATGCTATTTTGGGGTTATTAATTGCTTCTCCAGCGGCAGTTATTTATTCAATGCTTGATGATCCACAAATTGGAGGAATAATTAAGCAATCAATGTATACCGCTTGGATTGTTGGGGGAGTAATGATTTTTCTTGGGGCTTTTGTCTCAGTATATTTATCAAAACTAGACGAAAAAATTCAAAAACGATGAGGATAATCCTCATCGTTTTTATACAAGGAAGGGTAATTATGAAGCGACTAGCTACACCAAACGAATTAATTATAAGTAATGATTGTCAAATAATGATTTTAGGAACTATTCCATCGGTTAAATCAAGCGAAGAAAAATTTTATTATATGCATCCTCGTAATCGGTTTTGGCAAGTCTTAAGTAACTTACTTAATGTCGATTTAGTCAATGCCAGCATTGAAGAAAAGAAGAAAATATTATTACAACATAAAATCGCTTTATATGATGTTATAAATTCATGTGAAATTATAAATTCCGATGATGACAAAATTACTAATGTCTCCGTTAATAATATTCCAGAAATTATTAAAGGTACGCAAATTAAACATTTATTTTTAAATGGTAGTACCGCCTATAAATTACTAATCAAACACTTTCCCAATTTAAAACCAATCGCCACTCCTCTCCCTTCTACAAGCCCCAAAAATGCCAAAATGTCTTTAGATGATTTACTATCTTATTGGAAAATAATTTTAAAATTTTTATCATAGAAAGCAAATCATTTGCATTAATATTTATCAATAGGGTATAATCAAGATAGGTTAAGATAATTATAGTAATTTTAGGAGGAATTGTTTAAAATGATTTTAAACAACGAACAATTTAAAGAACTGTTAAAACAAGATAAACCTGTCTTAGTAGATTTTTATGCTGATTGGTGTGGACCGTGTCGCATTCAAGCGCCAATTATTGAAGAGGTTGCGGAAGAGGTAAAAGATTTTGCCATTGTTGGAAAAATTAATGTTGACAAAGAACGCGACCTTGCTCGTCAGTACAGCATTATGAGTATTCCAACTCTAATTATTTTTAAAGAGGGTAAAGTCGTTGAACGGATTTCTGGTCTAACCCAAAAACAACGTTTAGTTGAATTATTAAACCAAGCAAGATAAATTTCACACACACTCTTTCTCTTTATAATAGTTTTTAAGACATAAAGGAAACTCAACTAATGTTGAGCTTCCTTTATTATTTATTATTAGCACTCTACACTTGACTGTGCTAAACAAAAAGTGCTATAATAATAAATAACAAGGAGGTATCAAAATGAGTGAAATTCGCAAGTTCAAAACTGAATCGAAACGATTATTGGATTTAATGATAAACTCAATCTATACTAACCGAGAAATCTTTTTGCGAGAGTTAATTTCTAATGCATCGGATGCCATTGATAAATATCATTATTTATCATTAACGGATGATAAATTAGAGAAAAATAAAGAGTATGAGATACTAATTATTCCTGATAAAGATAATAGAACCATTACTATTTCCGATAATGGGATTGGAATGACTTATGATGAACTAAATGAAAGTTTAGGAACGATTGCTAAAAGCGGTTCACAAGAGTTTATTCAAAAAATAAGTAACAATAATGACGAAATAGATATCAATATTATTGGACAATTTGGGGTTGGTTTTTATTCCGCATTTATGGTTGCGAAAAAAGTGATTGTTGAGACGCGCTCACCATATAGCGATAAAGGATATAGTTTTATATCTGAAGGTGAGGAAACTTATGAAATTAATGAAATTGAAAAAGATGATGTAGGAACGAAAATAACTTTATATTTACGCTCAAATACTGAAGATGTCGATTATGATGAGTTTTTAGAAGAATATAAAATTCGTCGTTTAGTAAAAAAATATTCTGATTATATTCGATATCCAATAAAAATGTTAGTTAGCGAAAATGAATATGATGATGCTGGAAATGTGGTTAGAACCAATAAAGTATGGCATACTTTAAACTCAATGATTCCAATTTGGAAAAAAAGCAAAAATGAAGTTAGTGATGAAGAACTAAATGAATTTTACAAAAAGAAATTTTTTGATTATCAAGATCCATTAGTATCGATATATCTTAATGTAGAAGGACAATTGACATATTCGGCACTAATTTTTATTCCAAAAAAACCACCATTTAATTTATATTCTGAACGTTATGAAAAAGGACTTGAATTATATTCTAAAGGCGTCTTTATTATGGAAAAATGTAAAGAATTAGTGCCTGATTATCTCCGCTTTATTAGAGGACTTGTTGATTCTAGCGATTTACCACTAAATATTAGTCGTGAAATGTTACAACATACTAAAGATATTGAAAAGATTGCGAATAATCTAGAAAAGAAAGTATTGTCGCGTCTTGAAAATATGTTAAAAAATGAACGAGAAAAATATATTGAATTTTTTGAAAATTATGGTGTAAATATTAAGTTTGGAGTTTATGATCAGTTTGGTGCTAAACGTGATTTATTAAAAGACCTATTAATCTTTAAAACTACCAATTGTGATCATTATGTGACACTTGCGGAATATGTTGAGAAAATGCCTGAGAATCAACAATACATATACTATGCTCAAGGGAAAAATAAACAAACTGTCCTTGCTATGCCACAAATGGACTTAATCAAAAAACAAGGATTTGATGTGTTAGTATTAACCGATGACGTTGATGAATTTGCCTTAAATATGTTAGAAAAATATCAAGATAAGCCATTTAAAAATATTACTCAAGGGGAATTAGATTTATTAGATCAAGAAGAAAAAGAGCATATTGCTAAATTAGAAGAAGAAAAGAAAGATTTAATTAGCAAATTAAAAGAAATCTTGACTGGAAAAATTGATGACGTAAAATTATCTCGCCGTTTAGTTGATTCACCGGTTTGTTTGGTAAGTGGTGAAGGTGTTTCTTTAGAAATGGAAAAAGTTATTTCTTCCTTACCACATAATGAAAAAGTTACTGCAACTAAAATCTTAGAAATTAACCCAAATCATGAATTATTTAAAGCATTAGAGACAGTTTATCAAAATAGTCCTGATGAATTAGAGATGTATGCTGATGTGTTGTATTCACAAGCATTATTAATGGAAGGATTTACTTTAGAAAATCCAATGGACTTTGCAAACAAATTAAGTAAATTAATTATCAAAAGTACCAAATAATAAAAGCCCTGAAAAATCAGGGCTTTTATTATAAGCGGATTTTAATCCATTCTAGACTTAAAAAGCGCTTCTCGTTATGAATTAGCCGGAAAGTTTGGTCAATAAGCATTCCTGCCCAAGCACCATATAATCCAAGACTTAGTGGGTAACATAAAATATATGATAATAATGGTCGAATAATCATTACGCTATACATTGAACCGCGAGCAGTATATTTTGAATCGCCCGCAGCTCTAAGCATTACGGTTGTTACCCATTGCAGGCTTTGCGGAAGGACGACTATTGAGGCAAACAATAATAATTTTGCTGCTTTAGAAACAATCATTTTATCATTTGTGAATATATCGGATAATGGTTTTCGGAATATCATAATTATAACCATCATAAAAATTCCGATACCGATACAAATCATTTGCGATAAGACGCCATAAGCATAACTTAGATCAGCTTTATCTTCACCAAGGCTTTTGCCAACTAAAGCTGCAGCCCCAATTGCAAAACCGTCAATAATGTTAAAACTTAATGATACAATATTTTGGGTAATCGTATTAATTGCCACAGCATCAGTTCCTAGGTTATTAATTATCACAGCGATTAAAAAGAATCCGATTCGCATAAAAATTTGTTCAATAAAAGCACTTAAACTTACAAAGTAAAGAGATTTAATTGTTTCGATATCTAAACGCCAATTTTCTTTAAAATGAATGGAAACAAATCTTTTACTACGATAAACTGAAGCGAAGGCTACTAAGAAAGCCACGATATTTCCGATAATTGTTGCATACGCTGCCCCACGAACCTCTAATCTTGGAAAACCAAAATTACCATTAATAAGTAGATAGTTAAATAAAATATTAGTAGCATTAGCTATAATATTAGTGATTAATGTCATTTTGGTATAACCAGCCGCTCGTTGTCCAGCTAGAATTAATATTCGTAAATAATTCAATATTAAAACAGATGAAACAATTTTGAAATATGCAGTTGCATTATCAATTGTATCTGGTTTTGCTCCCGCTAGTTTTATAAATGCCCGTCCAAAAACTAAGCTTAAAATAGTAATAATACTTGATATAATTATTCCAAGAACTAATGTTTGGCGTAAGGCTTTATTTGCCCCTTCGCGGTCATTTTGGCCAAAACGCCTTGAAACAATTGCGATTATTCCCGCAGTCAGTCCAAAACAAAAAGTTAGGGTAATATAGACAGGTTGTTGGGTAATAGAAACACTAGAAATAGCTTCCTTCCCTAACGAACCGACCATAATCGTATCCATTAACCCAACTAGTCCAACTAAGAAAGTTTCAGCGGCAGCTGGCAGGGATATTTTTAAAATATCGTTGATTAATTTACTTGTTTTAGGGATTTCATTTTTTATACCTAGTTCATCCAACTTTTTGTGTCGTAATATGTTAGTCATTTTAGTAAAATTCATCTCCTTATTTATGCACTTTTAAGCATATAATTTGCTAAACCTATTTCAATAGAGTATAATTTAGGTGTAAATAGATTTATAAAATATTTATGTATATATTATACAATATTTTTAGTGAAATTGACGATGAAAACGATATAATGTTTTTCACTAAAAAATACTATGAAACTAAAACAAAATAATTAATAAAATAAATTAGGAGGGTTAAATTATGAAAAAAACATATCCATTTGAATTACCGGCATTACCATATGCCTATGATGCTTTAGAACCTTATGTCGATAAAGAAACTAATATGTTACATCACGGCAAACATTTCCAAGCTTATGTTAACAATTTAAACGCTGCAATTGAAAAATATCCTGAATTACATCAAAAAGATTTAGTAGAATTATTACAAAACTTAGATGCACTTCCAACTGAAATCCGTACTGCTGTTCGCAACAATGGTGGTGGAGTATACAATCATGATTTTTACTTTGGTATTATGACACCAAATGCGTTAGGAAAACCTGTTGGTAAACTTGCAAAAGCAATTGATGAACAATTTGGATCTTTTGAAGCATTTAAAGAAAAATTCCATAAAGCAGCATTAAGTCAATTTGGTTCAGGATGGGCTTGGTTAGTTGCGGATAAAGATGGTAAGTTACAAATTGTGACAACACCAAATCAAGATGTACCATTAAACTTAACTGTAACACCAATTATTGCGATTGATGTTTGGGAACATGCATATTACCTAAGATATCAAAATCGTCGCGGAGATTACGTATTAAATTGGTTTAACGTAGTAAATTGGGAAAAAGCTGAAGAGCAATATCAAAAAGCTATGAAATAAATCCCTAAAAAACTACCCCCAACTAAGGCTAGCCTATTGCTAGCCTTTTTTTTACGCATATTCTCATTTTAGTCCCAATATAATGATATAAGGCGGGGACTACTATGAAGCAAATAATAATTTATAATCTTTTTTTTGCGTCTTTTGGAACTATCCTTGGGGGGATTTTAGGTTGTTTTGCCTTTACCAAAACCCCTAAACAAATCGGTTATTTATTAGGTTATACTGCTGGGATTATGCTTGGACTAGTTTGTATTGATATTTTGCCATCAATAATAAGCGAATATAGTTTGTTTAAAATAATTATTTTTTTAATTCTTGGGGCAGTATTAACTTATCTTATTGATAAAACTGTTCAAGAAAAAATTGATATTTCGCTAAATAATTCATTAAAACTAACCGGGATATTAATGTTTATTGGATTATGTTTGCATAATATTCCCGAGGGGATTGCTTTATCAAGTAGTTTAATTTTTAATCAAAAAATGGGTATTAGGGTTGGAATAGTTATGACATTGCATGATATTCCGGAAGGATTGGCTATTTCTGCTCCCCTTTCAGCTGGAGGAACTAAAAAGTTAAAAGCACTAGGTTTTAGTTTTGCGTCAATTCTTTTTACGATATGTGGTGTGTTTATTGGTATGTTTGCATATAAAATTATGAACGATTTAATTTATGCTTCGCTTGCCTTAGCCAGTGGTGCTATAATCTACATTATATACCAAGATCTAATTCCCCAATCTCTAAATTACATCAATGATACTCAATTAACGGTGATGATAATAGTTGGACTAGTAACCAGTTTAATAATAATTAGCATATAATTATTATAAAAACCTTAACAAATTAATTTTTTTATGGTATAATATAATTCCAATAAGGGGGCACATTTATGCAAATGCATAAGATTTTAAGCAACTACATTCTAGATGGAGAGGCAATTTCGGTTAATGAATATGGAAATGGACATATAAACAAAACTTTTCTAGTTACAACTAGTAACAACGCTAAATACATCCTTCAACAAATCAACGGTAATGTTTTTAAGAATCCAGAAGATGTAATGCGTAACATCGAATTAGTTACTGATTATATTAGGACTAAAGTAGCTTTATCCAATCAAGATTCTTCAAGGGCGGCTTTAGAAATCGTTCCAACAATTAATTTTTCAAATTATTTTAAAACGAAAGATTCCTATTGGCGATGTTATAAATTCATAAATGGAGCGAAGACTTACGAACAAATTGAAAATCCCCGGCAGTTTTATCAAGTAGGCAAAGCGGTCGGACGCTTTCAGAGACATTTAAAAGATTTCCCAATTGAAAAACTAGCGATAACTATTCCGGACTTTCATAACACGCCAGTTCGTTTCCAAAAATTTTTAGAAGTTGCTAGTGAAGATCGTTATAATCGCGGTCTAGGGGTCTTTAATGAAGTTAAATTCATTTGGGATCGTCGTCATATTATGGGAATAATTATGGAATTACTTGAAAGTGGAGAAATTCCATATCGAGTAACTCATAATGATACGAAGCTAAATAATGTAATGCTTGATGAAGAAACTGATGAAGCAATTTGTGTGATTGACTTAGATACAGTTATGCCTGGATCGGTACTTTTTGATTTTGGTGATGCGATTCGGGTTGGAGCTTCCACTGCAGCTGAAGATGAACAAGACTTATCTAAAGTTAAACTAGATATCGAATTATTTACTGAATTTAGTCGAGGCTTTTTAGAAGAAACCAAAGATTTTTTAGTTCCAAAAGAAATTGAAAATCTTGTCAACTCTACTATCATCATCACTCTAGAATGTGGTATGCGTTTTTTAACTGATTATCTAGATGGGGATAAATATTTCCGTATTCATAGAGAAAATCATAACTTAGATCGTGCACGTACTCAATTCAAATTAGTTAGTGAAATTGAAAAACACAAAGATCTTTTAGAACAAATCATTAAAAGTTTATTATAAGTTTAATCAGTTTTTTTTAGTCTCCTTTTGTTATGAGTTATTAGTAACAAATTTCATACAAGGGGACTTTTTTTAATTAAGATGTCTCATTAAATTTTTATTAAATGATTTAAAAATAAAAGCCAAAGTAAATCTTTTTTAATTGTTTTGAAAGATTTTATTTTGGCTTTTATTTTCTTTTTAGATTTGTTATAATGAGGGCGGTGTGCTAAAATGATAAACTAATTAGGAAGAGGTGAATAATGAAACAAAAAGTTTTATTATTAGTATTTACAATTAGTTTATTATTTGGCATTAGTTTTGTTACAGTAGATAGCAGTTCATTGTATGATGAATTTCCAAATTGGGAATTTTATCCTCAAGGGATAAACTACTTAAACAATAATAACTTTATGGTTACTTATGATGAAGTTAGTTTAATTTATAGTTCTAACACTTTTATTAAGATAAAACCCGATACGTTATATCATTTAACATTATATAACTACTATAAAGCTAATTTTTTATTTGTTAAAGTAACATTCTTTTCGAGCAGTAAAGAAAAAATAGATGAAGTATATTTTAGCAACCCT
>LFRX01000034.1:0-28199 GCA_001512985.1 Acholeplasmatales bacterium DTU056 | reverse complement strand
TTAATTTATTTGCCATCAATTGATGAGTTTTTAGTGTTATACGAAGGAACTCCATTACAAGAACCATTTAAATATGAAGAACTTCGCTATCAAGGTAGTCAAGTTGATGGTGATGTTTTTTATAATAATGAATGTATTACTTTGATTAAAGAGTTTGATGAAATATTATTATTAAGTGATTTATTAGAAAATATTAAAGCTTATGATGATTATGATGGTGACATAACAAACAAAATTATGATTGAATTTGATAATTTTTCTTCTAATCAACATAATTTAGGTATCTTTGAAGTCGTATTAAGTGTTCGTGATTCTCATAATAATCGTTCACGATTAACATTGGTAATTCATAATGTTGATACAACACCGCCAGAAATAAATGGAATTAATTTTTATGAAGCTGAACCTAATGAACCATTAAGTGTTGAATATATAACAGCTAATTTATATGCCATTGATAATTATGATGGAGATGTTACAAAACAAATAGTTGTATTAGAAGATAATTATACTCCAAATAAAAATAGAATAGGTACTTATCGCATTATATTTGGAGTTCAAGATAGTTCGCATAATTCAGTTCAATATACTGTCAATGTTAAAGTAAGCGATAATGAACCACCGATTATCTTTGGTCCATCAACGATTACCAAAAAAATTACCGAAACATTAACTCTTGAACAAATAAAAGAGTATTTTGTGGCAATAGACACTTATGATGGGGATATAACGGACCGCCTTGAAGTATATTTTGATGAATATTCATTAAATATGTATCGATATGGAACATATGAAATTATGTTTACTGTAACTGATAGTTCAGGGAATGTTCAGTTTTTTGATACATATGTTCATGTCGTTGATAATATCGCACCGGTGTTTATAGTTGATCAAAACAAAATAAATTTACATTTGAAAAATAATTCCTTTTCAATTAATGAAGTAATTAATCTTTTAGCTAAAACTAACAAAATCACTAATCCTCATGATGTTATTATCCTAGAAGATAATTATTCTCCAAATAAAGAAAAAGTTGGGACTTATAGAGTTGTTTTACAAGAAAAAGAAGAAATATTAGAAGTTTTAATTAATTTAAAAGATGATAATGAACGAGTCATCCCTACTCCACAAGAAAACTCCAAAACATTCTGGCAAAAAGTTCTAGATAGAATTAAGCAAACTTTCAAAAAATTATTGAATATTTTTAAAAAGAAATAAAAAATAATGCTTGCTTTTATCCAAAGCAAGCATTTTTATTATTTAATATCTTGTTCAACTTTTTCAAGACGTTCTAGTAAAACTTCTGGATTTTTAAGAATTCGTTTTAGCATACGAAGGGAGTTTCCATAATATAATCCATCACAAATTCGCTCGTCGATAACAAATCCCAAAGTCATAACTTTTCCTACCGCTAACTCATTGTTCTCATCCACAACAGGCATCATTTTTTCTTTTCCCATCGCAATAAATATACTCGTTGTTCCAAAATCATAAATGTGGTGGTATACATAATCTAATTTAATTGATTTTAGGTTGGTAATAAAACATGAAGTATGGAATGGGCTAGCATCAAGTAATTTTTTTGGAATCATTCCATGACGATCCATGAAACGCAAAATTGCCATTACAAACTTAATCATACCATTTGGAACAATAGTTAAGAAACGGGCCAATTTATCGGTTTCGTTTGTTTTATCTAAACCAACATTTTTCTTAATTTCTTCATCAATTTTAGCTTTTACTTCTTGAAGATTTTCATGTCCAGTAAAAGTTAATTTAATAGTCGTATCTGGAGCATCATCTTTTAACACTTTTTTAATTGTAAAAGATATTTGGATGTTATTTCGTTTAAAAATACGACCATTCATTATGAAACGGTTTAGTTTTGGACGCAATGCTAAAAGTCTTACAGCACTAGCTATAATGATGTCCATGTAATTAAAGTTGTTGCCAAGTTCGCGTTGAGCACGAATAAATTCATCTAATGGTTCACAACGTACTTCATGTTTAAAGAAAATCATCGCGTCATATCTTTTTGGCATGATATGCGGAACGATTTTAAAATACGGATCAATTGTTTTTATTCTTTTTCCATCGCTTCGTCTTCCGAACATAATTTACCCTCCAAATCCCTGCTTATTCTCTCTTTCTTATTTTTAGGTGGTACTGGGTCATATCCGCCTTTACTAAATGGATTGCATCGTAAGAGACGCCAAATAGTTAGCGCTGTGGCTTTAAAAAAGTTGAAGCGCTCATATGCTTCTTTGGCGTATTGTGAACAAGTAGGTATATACTTACAGTTTTTTCCTAAGGCGCCGGATAATCTCTTTTGATAAAAATTAATTAATTTAATCATTAATTTATTCATATCTCAACCCAATACCTACTTAATTTGACATATTAATATTTTACCANNATATTTTACCACAAAAAATTTTAAAAACCAAACATTAAATAATGATAATCCGAAATTTTTTTTGAAAAAAGGTTTATTTTGTATATTTTTTGCTAAAAGTGAACACAATAACAGTGTGATGTAAGAATGATTGTTGTTTTTATAATAGTATTAATCATTATAGCGATTTTATTTACACCACTAGGAATTCGGATTCAAAAAAATGATTATCGTCAGGATGTTGACATTTTCTTAACCAAGTTTTTTAATATACGCATTGACTTTGATGAATTTATTCGTTTATTTCTAACATCACGTAAAAATCGGAATGAAATTACTTTTGAAAGTATTGTAAATAATTTTAAATTATTTAAAGAATTTCAAAATATAATCGAAGATATTTTTAAGCATAGTCAAATTAGATACTTAACAATTATCTTAAAAGGAAAATTTAGTGAAGTAGATTATGAAACTTATTTTAAAACATCAGGGTATATTTTTTTTGAAATGCTAGATGAATATTTGACACGTAGTTTTAAAAAAGTTAAAAATACTTATTATTCAATCCAGTCAGTTAAAAGTTCAGTTAAAGACATGTTAGTTCTTGAGGCATATGTATATGTAAGATTGATTTACATTATTAAAGCTTTTATTACTAATTTTAAAGATACCAAAAAAATTATTAAATTATTAAGGAAGGAGTCATAATTATGAATGAGCATCCGATTGCTGATTTGTTTCAGATATCGTTTAATTCTATGAAAGATATTATTGATGTTGATACGATAGTTGGGAAAAGAATTGATCTTGGTGACAATATTTTCGCTATTCCAATTTCTAAAGTAAAATGTGGTTTTATCACGGGTGGTACTGATCAAGCAGCAAGAGTAGAAAATGGGCGTAAATATCCGTTTGGTGGAGTAAGTGGTGGAACTGTAACAATTACTCCAGTATGTTTTTTAGTTAGTGTTAATGGTGAAATTAAGTTATTACATACTGAAGAACAAACGCATATTGTGGAAAAATTGATTGATAATATAGGTCCAATATTAATGCAAGTAAAAGAGTTATTCAAAAAAAACAAATCACCACAAATCACTAAAGTAGAGGTAATTGATAATAAAGAATTTAACTAATTAAGTTAAATTCTTTTTTTATTAAATCCTAATTAGAAATTTACAAAAATCTTTAGGTTATAAGGCTTAACTTTTACAAAGGAACATGGTATAATATACTTCGGTGATTTTATGTATCCAAATAAAATGGCGGTTCTAGAAGAGATGTTTGATGAGGCTTGTCTTTTGATTCAAGATGAAGAAGAAGTCTCCTATCTAACCGCATTAGTACTTGCGACGATGATAATTGCCGGGAAGGCGAAAAGCCATTTCCATAATTCCCGGCTTAATGATATTTTAGAGTTATTAACGTTAGAAGAAGACTTAGAAATGTTAACGACAATTTACATAAAACTAATGTCAAAAGGTTTTAAAGAAGTAAATTATCCAATTGATATTTTAATTCCTGAAGGAGTTTGTTATTTGGTTGGATATATTATTAACGGGTTACATTTTAATAAATATTATATTCAAGCATTAGACTTAAATTTAAAAGCTGGTAATTTCTTATATTCTACATCCCACTTTTTAGAACATAAAGAGTTACAATTAGTTGGCTTTGAAGATAATGAAGTGTTAGGAAAATTAGCAGAAACGTTATTTACATTAGGATCAAAAGAATTCTTTATAAAACCAAAAGAAGAAGTTTTATTAGAACAAGAACGTTATGATTTGTTATTAGGAAATTTAGATTATCTTAATTTAGTAAAAAGTAGTCCAAATGAAGTAATCGATCATATTGAAAAATATATTGATTGTTTAAAAGAAGATCATTATTTTGTATTTTTAATAGATAACACTGTTGTTTTTTCGGAAAGTTTTCCAAAATTTTATGATAAGATTTTGAAAACTAGTACTTTACGAGCTTTAGTTGTTTTACCGGAAAACTTATTCTTAAGTTCCGAACGTCAAAAAAGTATTTTGATTGGTAAAAAAACTCCTAATATGACTGAAAATTTATTAGTAGTTAATTTGCCAAACATTAAAGATGATAATTTAGATAAAGTTATCGAAAACATAAATGAATTAATATATGAATTAACAGAGGAGGAAAAATAATGAATAAAATTTTATCCGTTAATGCTGGCAGTTCATCATTAAAATTTCAATTATTAAGTATGCCGAGCGAGAGAGTGATTGTGGAAGGGATTGTTGAGAGAATAGGGAATGCGGATGCCATTTATACGGTTAAATTAAATGGTAATAAAGAAAGAACTACTTTATCAATTAAAAATCATTCTGAAGCAGTACAATTAGTATTAAATGATTTAATTAAACGCCAAATCGTTGCTTCCCTTGATGAAATAAAAGGAGTTGGACATCGCGTAGTTCATGGTGGCGAAAAATTTAAAGAATCAACTATTATTACTCCTGAAGTTATTAAACAAATCGAAGAAGTTAGTTTCTTAGCTCCACTTCACAATCCAGGTGCAATCACCGGAATTAAAGCTTTCCAAGAAGCATTACCAAACGTTGTTCATGTTGCAGTATTTGATACGGCTTTCCATCAAACAATGGAGCCTGAAGCATATATGTATGCTGTTCCATATGAATGGTATGAAAAATATGGAGTACGTAAATATGGATTCCATGGAACTTCTCATCAATATGTTTCAATGAAAGCCGCTGAATTAATGGGTAAGCCTTATGAAGAATCAAAAATTATCACTGTCCATTTAGGAAATGGTGCATCTCTTGCAGCAATCAAAAACGGTAAATGTATTGATACTTCAATGGGAATGACTCCGCTTGAAGGAATTCCAATGGGAACTCGTAGCGGTACTATCGACCCAGCCATCATTGAATTTATATGCACAAAAGAAAACAAAACCGTTCAACAAGTCCTAGAAGATTTAAACAAACGTTCTGGATATTTAGGTATATCAGGGTTATCTAACGATTCTCGTGATTTAGAAGATGCCGCTGCTGAAGGGCATTATCGTAGTAACTTAGCATTAGACATTCAATATAAACGAATAGCTGATTATATTGGTAGTTATTATGTATATTTAGGTGGTGCTGATGCTATTGTATTTACAGCTGGAATTGGAGAAAATAATGCTCGTTGCCGCGAAGTAGTTTGTGACCGTATAAGTGCCTTAGGTGTAAAAATAGATTATGATTTAAATAATCGTGTTCGCGGAGTTGTTACTGAGTTAAGTACTCCAGATTCAAAAATTCGTGTCTTCTTAATTCCAACAAATGAAGAGTTAATGATTGCAAGAGATACAATGCGTCTTGCCAAACTATAAAAAATTGCGCAGATTAATGCGCAATTTTTTTAATTTCTAAAGTAAAATCCCTTCTAAACTACTAATATAAAGGAGGAGGGATTAATATGAAGAAATATTTTTATCCTCTAATATTATTAATATTGTTAATAAATATTCCTAAAATTAGTAGTCATCAATATATTTTTTCAAGTCCGGGTTATGATTATACTAAATATTTAAATACTGAAACCGAAACATTACTTGATCAAAATATTGATTGGAATTTTCCTGAACAAAAGAAATTATCTTTTTATAATTCACAAACAAATGAAATTATTAACAAAAATTTAATTATTGATTACCCTCATCGTCTTTATAAACAATTATATCATTATAATACTTTACAAGTCGCTAATACCTTAACTAAGAAATATACAATCAATCATCAAATAAATCAAAATGAATATTTATTAATAGGTTATGAAGTTTTTGATTCTACTAGTCAGTTTATTTTAAAAAAACCATTTTTAGAATACTATGCAAATAATACTTTAGAATGGCAAGTAATCATTGACAATATTAATGGTGAAGTAATTGATTTTGCCACAACAGATTATGGATATTTATTATTAATATCTCATCAAGAACATTATTTCGATTATAGCATTGCTATTTATGAAATAAATTACGAAGGTAAAATTAGAAGAAATTATCTTTTTAAAGGGGAAAAAGCCGATATCCCTTATAAATTACTATTTCTTGACACGCATTTTATTATTCTTGCTCAAACTAATTCTCAAACACTTGATTTTACTGAAAACAATAGTAATAACTTACAAATTGCTTTAATATATGTCAATTATAATAATTTTAATACTTTTTTTATAACTTATCTTGGAAATAATGGTGATGATTTTCCAATAGATTTGGTTTGTGTCGACGGAGATTATTATTTACTAGCGTATTTTGTTGGCACTGGATATTTTACTCATCCGTATCGTATTGCTTCTTTTTATGCAATAGTACATCTATCGCATCGATTAGAATATGTAACTTATCAAACATACTCACCAAATTATCGCTTTTATGGTTTAGCTAATCAAAACGATCAATTAGTAGCCATATGTCAAGAAGTCCAAAATAATTATGTAGTAATTCATTTTCTATCATTGGAACGATTAATGATCAAAAGTGATAAAAAAGAGAAATTAGAAATAAATCCAACCATCATTGATTATTATTTACTAAAAACGAATAACCAAATCTTTTTAATTGTTCGTCCAGTATCAACAGAAAAATATGCTTATACGCTACTAATTTATTCGTCGCAGTTTAATACCACTTTTACCACAAATTTTACTACAAACGGATTGATAAATTATTTAGAAATATTTGATTGCTTTTTAAATATTTGTTATCTTGAAAATGACTATTTAAAATTAAAAGAAATATTCTTTTTAGAATATGATGAAGAAAACAATAGTGTATATGTTAATTATTTTCCATTATATTCTAAACGAATTAGTGATATTGACGAGACGACATTTGGCTATTATGAAGAATTAACCATTCATTATAAATCAAAAATCACTGTTTTTACCGATAGAATGATTTATGTTCCTTTGACTACAAATATCGTTGGTGGTAATGTTTATGATATTGGTATAAGATTATATTTCAATGGGGTCGGATATTTAAATGATATTTTAATACCATCAGGATATGAGATTAGAGACTCGGGAAAATATTTATTGGAGATATATGGACATAATGATAGAAAAATTATTTCTTTTGAAGTGGAAAAATTATCACAAGATATTTATTATCAAGAAAACGATCCGCTTGATAAGATGAATATTTATGTAGACACATATAATAATTATCAAATAGAAATTGAATATAGTGATTTTACTAAACCCAATTTTTCTAAAGAAAACCCGATTTTTATTATAATAAGTATTATTTTATGTTGTTCGATTATAGGCTTTATTCTAGCAAAGAAAAAAATAATTAAGATTTTTATTTTTGTTAGTTTCAGCTTAATTATGATTAAATCAAATCCTTTAAAACTTCAAGCTATTAGTAAATATTTAATATTTTCTGAAGAATATGAAAATTTAGAGATAATTGAAAGCAATAATGAGGCACAAATTATAGCAAAAGGCAGTGAATATTATTTTCAAATTGATGATCAATTTGAACTTCAAATACCATACGCACATAAGTATAAGATTGAAAAAGTCGAAAATTTTTATGTGATATTCTATTTAGTAAATAAAGATTTATATGGCATAAAAATATCGAATGATAGTAAGATTGATTTAAACAAAAAGATTTTAGAAAATGTAAGTTATTTTCAAACATATGGTTGGAACGGGAATGTTTATCTAGTTGGAGGGATAGAAGAACAAAATCAAAAGTATGTTGATGCTTTTATTGGTAAAATCGATCATAATTTAACAATTGAAAATTTCCGGATTTTTATGGGGACGCAAGAAGAATGGTTTAGTCAAATGTGTATTAATGAAGAAGAAATTATTGTAGTTGGATATAAAGATCAGGGTAGTGGAAAAGATTTTGGATATGGGGGAAGATTTGAAAGGAATAACTTATTAGTTGTTCAATTGAATCATTCTTTTGAAATTTTGCAGTATAGTGTAATTAATGTGCTAGACAAAGTTCATCAAATAATTAAAAGTAACGATAAATATTATATAATTCTAGAAAATAATATTTTGATTCTGAATGGTCAGTTAATAATAGTTGATGCTATTAAGGTTCCTCAAAATCATTTTGGATATTTTGGAAATGAGTTACTAATTACATTTGATAAAGAAAATGTGTATGTTTATAATTGTAGATATTTACAACTTGAGTATATGCAAAAAATAACAAATGAAGGAGAAATTATTGAAAGGGTAATTGTTGGAAATAAGTTTTTTTATGTTGTTACTAAAAATAAAGATCAAAAAAAACTTAAAATCATTGATATTATAAAAGTGAATAATTATTATCCTCATCTAGTTTGCGCTAACCTTACTCTCCTTCCTCAAGAAAACGTCACTATTACAGGACCATTTTCAACTGGACAATTAATTGACCATTCTACACTTCCGTATTTCCACCGCTTAATAGATGGAATTTATACTGTGACTTTGGAGTTTGAGATTCGTAAAAATAAACGAATTAAAATTGATATACCATTAGAAGTTGCTTTTGAGTGTAATGTTAGCCAAAAAGGTTTTTATCCAGTAGGATATCGGTTGCTATTTACTGGTTATGGAACGTTAAATGGGCGGAAAATATATAATAATTACCAAATTACTGAACCAGGTCAATATCAATTAATTTTAGAAAATGCTAATAATGAGCAGCGTATAATTGATTTTTATGTTACGGACAGTCCTATTTTTTATGAAGAAAGCCTGTATAAAAAATGGGATAGAACGGTTTTTAAGGGTGAAAAAGTGAGTTTTAAATTAAAATTACCAAAAGAAAAATATCAAGAACTTGTAAGTATCCTATTAAAAGGAGAAAATAACGTAATAGTTGAGTATTTTGAAGACGAAGAAATGTTAATATTTAAAGTAAATGCGCCGGTTGAGGAAGGGGTTTATGGTTATTTTTTAGAAAAAATTATTTTTGAAAAAGAAGAAATCGAAATTAATCAACCTTACTTTGTTAATGTCTTAAAAGATAAACCGAAAATATTAATTAATTCTTTGGATAACTTAACATTTAATATATCAATCGAAGATTATGATTTAACGCTACGCTATTTAGAAGTAAAAGTTATTGTTAATAATCAAGAGCATATTTATGAATATAATCTAAGTAATAAAGACATCTCACTGACTCTGCCTGATAATTTAGCTCACCATGAAATAATATTTAGTCTTGCTTATGATTTAGGAGATAATGTTATTCGAACAGTAGAAATTTTTAAAACGAAATTACATTCGAAATGGGCGGGAAAAACGGTAAAGTTAGGCTCACTAAAAATCACTAAATCATCTAAAACTCTTGAAGAGTTATCACTTCGATTAACAAATATTAATCACTTCCAAGAAATTACTTATAATCAAGAACAAATTTATTTGAAAACAAAAAGCAATTCAATGATATATTTAACTTATGTCTTGATTGGAATTATCAGTCTAATTAGTGCTTTTTTTGTCAGTAGGAAAATAATAAAGACGAAAAATACAATTAGAGCATAGCTTTTTCGGGGCTATGCTTTTTTAATTCCTTGTCGTTGAACTTTTTAGTTCCATATGTTATACTTATTATATAAGTAGGTGAAAGCAATGAATTGGTTAAATTTATATGTTCAAACTGAATATTCATTATTAAAAAGCTCGATTCGCATTCCCGAGTTAAAGGAATTTGCCAAAGCGAATAATTTTCGAGCTATGGCTATTTGTGATGAAAATATGGCCGGTGTTTTTAAGTTTTATCTTTCGGCCATTAAGGCTAATATTAAACCAATCATAGGACTTAAAGTAAACATACATACTTTTCGTGATGTTCCAAATACAATTTTACTATTTTGTAAAGATAATATTGGATATCAAAATCTTTTATATATTTCCTCTATCCAAGAAATTGAACCGAGTAAATTAACATTAGATTTTTTATTACAGTATAATCAAGGATTAATAGGTGTTATTCCAAGTGATGAAAATGAACTATATCACCTACTTATTAATAATGACTTAGCTGCTTTTAAACTAGTTTTTAGTGAATATAAAACTGTTTTTCCAAGCATTTTTTTTGGACTTGACTTACAAACTGAACAGGCACACCGAAACTTTTCTTTAGTATATAAAACTTTACAAAGTTTAAATATCCCTTGTGTTGCTCTTCATAAAACTAATTATTTAGTAGAAGATGATTTTGAAGTTTATTTAACGTTACGGCAAATTTCTGAAGGGCCAAAATATCAATTTAGTTTAAAAGAAGCTAATTCAAGTTATTTAACTTCTGAAGAAGCAATTTCTTTATATAAACAATATCCAGAGTTAATCTCTAATTTAGATGAAATTATAATGCTATGCAATATCCGACTTGATATCGGGACTTTCAAAATGCCGCAGTATGACTTGCCTGGGAAAGACTCATTTACATATTTAAGTCAATTATGTAAAGTTGGTTTAAATAAACGATTACAAAACAAGTCTACTATTGATGTTAATGTTTATCGTAAGCGATTATTATATGAATTAGATATTATTAAAAAAATGGGATTTACTGATTATTTTTTAATCGTTTATGATTTTGTCAAGTATGCTAAAAAAAATGGTATAATGGTAGGGGCTGGACGGGGAAGTGCACCGGGATCATTAATTAGTTATTCCTTAGGTATTACTGAAGTCGATCCAATTGAACATGATTTGTTGTTTGAACGTTTCTTGAATCCAGAGCGAATCTCAATGCCAGATATTGATATTGATTTTGCGGATAACAAGAGGGATTTAGTAATCCGTTATCTTGGCGAAAAATATGGTAAAGACCATGTCGCCCACATTTCTACATTCGGACGTTATGCTGCCCGAATGAGCATTAGAGATGTAGCCCGGGCTAAAGAAATTAGTCCAACTGTATTAAATGAAGTATTAAAATATTTTCCAGCTTTAGAAAATAGTCTAGATAAAATTTATGAATCATCGCCGATGATTCAAAAAATTGTTCAAGAAAATGATGAAGCGCGAATTTTATTTAATTTAGCGCGTCGAATTGAAGGACAAGCTAAGCATATATCAACGCATGCGGCTGGGATAATTATTACGGATAAGCCATTAACTTATTATACTGCACTTCGAGAAGGAATGAATGGCATCTATCAAACTCAATTTGAAGCAGAAGATTTAGAAGCAATTGGTCTAGTAAAAATTGACTTACTGGCTTTAAGAAACTTAACAATCATCGATGATACATTAAATAAAATTAATCAACAATATAGAACAAATCTTACCCTTAATGATATTCCATTTAACGATAAAAAGACTTTTCAATTAATATCGGAAGGAAATACGACTGGTGTTTTCCAACTTGAATCAAGTGGAATGCGTAATGTATTGCGAAAATTAAGGGTTAGTCAATTTATTGATATTGTCCATGCCAATGCTTTATATCGTCCTGGTCCACGGGAAATGATTGATACGTTTGTGCGCCGAAAATTTGGGCAAGAAAAAGTTGAATATTTGCATCAAGATTTAGAGCCGATCTTAAAAAGTACTTATGGAATAATTGTCTTTCAAGAACAAATTATGTTGATTGCTCAAAAGTTTGCTGGATATAGTTTAGGAATGGCTGATATTTTACGTCGGGCTATTTCAAAAAAAGATGCACAAGTCTTACAACAAGAGCGGGACCGTTTTGTAAAAAGTGCTAAGCAACGTGGATATGATGAACAAATTGGACATACTATTTATGATTATATTGTGAAGTTTGCAGATTATGGGTTTAATAAAAATCATGCAGTGGCTTATTCAATGATTTCATATCAAATGGCTTATTTAAAAACCCATTATTTTATGCAATTTATGACTTCGCTGCTTGATCAAAGTTTGGGCAGTCATCACACATTAAGTTTAATTATTAATGAGTGTCGAAAAGAGAATGTGTATGTTTTAAATCCAAGTGTTAATAACAGTGACTTACGTTTTGTGATTGTAAATAATAAAATATATTATTCATTACTTGGTATTTTAGGAATTGGATATCAAATTGCTAGTGCAATTGTTAATGAACGAAAAGAAAATGGATTATATCGCGATTATGTTGATTTTATTGCTCGAACTAAAGACTTTTTGAATCAACGTTTATTTGAAAACTTAGTCTTTAGTGGGGCATTGGATGAATTTGGGTTGACTAAAAAGCAAATGATTGAAGACTATGAAAATACTTTACATCGGGTAAATTATATAGAGTTATTTTCAGGTCAATTAATTCCTAATACGAAACGTTATGAAGAATATTCTTTCGCAATTGTTAGTGAAAAAGAACGAGAAGTTTTAGGATTTAATTTAAAATATAATATTTTTAGATTATATGATCATGAAAAACAAAAGATGAAAGCTATTAATATTAGTGAATTGAAAGTTGGACAATATGCGAAAATTTTAGCGGCAGTAAATAAAATAACTAAAATTAAAACTAAGAATAACGATGAAATGGCGTTCATAGATTTGTATGATGAGACCGATCAAATAAGTGCTGTTTGCTTCCCGAGTAAATATTTAGAGATAATTCCAAAGATTAGTGAAGAATCGATATATATTTTTGATGGTAAATGTGATACTAGAGAAGGTAAAAAGCAGTATATACTTGAAAATGTTTACATGCTTAAATAAATGGAAGAATATAATGTTGAAATATGATATAATATGTATGGTTTTTTGAAAAAATAATGAGGTGGCCAATGATTAGAAAAGTAGCTGTTTTAACATCAGGTGGAGACGCTCCTGGTATGAATGCCGCAATCCGCGCCGTTACCCGTTCGGGATTAAAAATGGGGCTTGAAGTTTTTGGGGTCTACGATGGATACCGCGGATTATGTGAAGGAAAATTTGAAAAATTAAATCGTCGTTCAGTTTCTGAAACTATTGCCAAAGGCGGAACTATTTTAGGAACAACTCGTTTACCGGAATTTGAACAATATGAAACTAGACTTCTAGCAATTGAACAATTAGAAAATTATGGAATTGACGCTTTAGTGGCAATCGGTGGCGATGGCACATATCGTGGGGCTTTAGCTCTATCTAAAATGGGGGTTAAAGTAGTCACCATTCCTGCTTCAATTGACAACGATGTTGGCGGAACTGATTATGCGATTGGGTTTGAAACAGCTTTGAATACTATTATCGAAGCAGTAGACAAATTGCGTGATACATCAAGTTCTCATCGACGTTGTAGCATCATTGAAGTTATGGGAAGAAATTGCGGTGAGTTGGCCATTACTAGCGGTCTTGCGGTAGGAGCAGAAGTAGTAATTTGTAAAGAATTAGGGTTTAACTTAGAGGATGTGCTTGAAAATATTAATCAAGCTAGCAAAGTTAAACGCCACGCTATTGTTATTGTGACTGAAAAAATGGTTGACATCAATGAATTAGCTAAAGCAATTACTGAAAATACACCATTTGAATCGCGGGCTACAATTTTAGGCCACGTTCAACGCGGTGGCAAACCTACTCCACATGACCGAGTTATTGCTAGTTTAATGGGTGCCAAAGCTGTCGAAGCATTATTGGAAGGGCAAAATGGGGTATGTGTTTGTATGGTGGACAATAAAATAATTGTTCGTCCAATTGAAGAAGCTTTACAAGATAATCGTAACACTGTGTTAGAAAAATACAATAAGTTCAAAATGTTATGGTAGAAGAGGATTGCTATGAAAGAAATGAAAAATACAAAAATTATATGTACAATCGGTCCCGTTTCTACAAATCTCGAAGTTATTAAGGAGTTTGTAGAAGCGGGGATGAATGTTGCTCGTCTAAACTTTTCTCATGGTGATCATGAAGAACAATTAGAACGAATTAAATTAATTCGTGAAGTTAACGAATTATTAGGAACTAATGTTGCAATTTTATTAGATACTAAAGGACCAGAAATTCGTACACATTCTTTCGTTGGGGGCGAAGCAACAATTGTTAAGGGTTCAACTGTAAATATTCATATGAACCCCATCGAAGGTGATCCAAATAACTTCTCTATCACTTATCCCCAACTAATTAACGATGTTAAAGTTGGTGGGCGTATTTTAGTAAATGATGGGGAATTGGCGTTATTAATTAATGAAATCGATTATGAAAATCAAATTATTCGTTGTGTTGCTTTAGGAAATGCAGTTTTAAAAAATAAACGTGGAATTAATGTTCCCGATATTAAATTAAGTATGCCATATTTTTCTGAAAAAGATAAAGCAGATATTGCCTTTGGGTGCGAACAAGATGTTGATTTCATTGCTGCATCATTTGTTCGCCGTAAAGAAGATGTATTAGAAATTAGAGAGTTTTTGAAATCAAGAAATCGTGAAGATATTAAGATTATTGCTAAAATTGAAAACCGTGAAGGTGTTGAAAACTTAGAAGAAATTATTGAAGTATCCGATGGGGTAATGGTGGCACGAGGTGACTTGGGGGTAGAAATCCCTATTCAAGACGTACCAATTATTCAAAGTAAAATAGTTCGTTTATGCCACCAAGCTAATAAAATCGTTATTATTGCAACACAAATGCTTGAATCAATGATTAATAATCCACGTCCAACTCGCGCCGAAGTTAGTGATGTTGCCAATGCTGTATTAGAAGGTGCCGATGCAATTATGTTAAGTGGAGAAACTGCCGCTGGAAAATATCCAATTGAAGCGGTACGGATGATGGCAAGTATTGCTAAACGTATGGAAAAGGCAATTGATTATCAAAAAATGTTAGAACGTGCTGTTGAGAAAGGTGAACCAACGATTACAAATACAATCGCATTGTCGGTTGCCGATATTATTTTAAAACTTGATGTTAGTGCAATTGTAGCACCAACTGTATCTGGGTATACTGCTCGAAGTATTTCTAAATTTAGACCACGAGTCCCAATTTTAGCCTTAACGCCAGTTAAAAAAGTTGTTAAAACTTTAGCTTTAAATTGGGGAGTTCATGCAATGCATGTAGATTTTGCGGGATCATCTGATCAAGTATTTGAACAAGCAATGAAAATCACTAAAGATGTTTTGGGTCTAAAAAAAGGTGAATTAGTTGTTATTACTGCTGGTATGCCACTTCGAAAAGTTGGTTCTACTAATATGATTCGGATTTTTGAAGTTGATTAATAATCAAGTTGTCAATTTTTTTGACAACTTTTTATTTGTTTAATTACCCCCTTCCTTAGGATATTGAATATATTTGAAAATATGATATAATATATATATTGTTAGAGAGATAAACCAATTTAACTAATTAAATTGAGGTTGAGCTATGAAAAAGAAAACATGTTATGTAACAACACCGATTTATTATTCAAGTGGCGAAGTACATATAGGTAATAGTTATTCAACGATTGTATGTGATGTTTTTGCGCGCTATAATCGTCTAAAAGGGCATGATACCTTTTTCCTAACTGGTATGGATGAGCATGGACAAAAAGTAGAAGAAGCCGCTAAAAAAAATAATGTAACACCCCAGGAATTTGTTAATAAAATGGCAGAAAAAACTCAAGCCGCCTGGCAAATGATGAAAATTACGAATAATGATTTTATCTGTACATCACAAGAACGCCATATTAAAGTTGTTCAAAAAATATTTGAAAAATTGCTTGCCAATGATGATATTTATTTAGGAGTTTATGAAGGAAACTATTGCGTACCATGTGAAAGTTTCTTCCCGAAATCAAAATTAGTCGATGGAAATTTATGTCCAGATTGTCATCGACCAACAACCGTTGTTAAAGAGGAAACATACTTTTTACGTCTAAAAAAATATGAAAAACAATTATTACAATTTATAAAAGAAAATCCTGATTTTATTCAACCTGAATCGCGACGCAACGAAGTTATTTCCTTCATTGAACAAGGATTAGAAGATTTATCGGTTAGTCGAACAACGTTTAAATGGGGTGTGCCTGTATTATCTAATCCAAAACATGTTGTCTACGTATGGATTGATGCGTTAAGCAACTATTTATCAGCGCTTGGTTATTTAACAGATGATGATAGTTTATATCAAAATTATTGGGTTAATGGCGATGAAGTTGTCCATGTTGTTGGTAAGGACATTTTACGTTTCCATGCAGTATACTGGCCAATTATGTTAATGGCATTAGGTGTACCAATTAAATTTAAATTATATGCCCATGGTTGGTGGTTAATGCGCGAAGGTAAAATGAGCAAATCGCGTGCCAATGTCGTCTACCCGCAAGATCTTATTCCAGAGTATGGATTAGATGCTTTACGGTTATTCTTAGTAAAAGAAATGCCGCTTGGAAATGATAGTATCTTTACTTATGAACGTTTTTTTGAAAAATACAATGCGGATTTGGCAAATGATTTAGGAAATTTAGTCAGTCGTACAATCTCGATGGTTAATAAATATTTTGGTGGAACAATTAGAAAAACAGCAAAAATCTATACTGAATTTGATCAACAAATACAAGAATTAGCGGAAAAAGTTATTAAGCAATATATTAATAAATTTGATAATTTCCGTTTTCAAGATGGATTAAATGCAGTATGGGAATTAATTAGTCGTGCTAATAAATACATCGATGAAACTACTCCATGGATATTATCTAAAGATGAAACACGCAAAGAAGAATTAGAAAATGTTTTATATCGTCTTGTAGAAGTGTTGAGACTTGTTGCCATAATGATTAGTCCAGTTATGGTTGATACTTGTGAAACAATCTTTAATCAACTTGGCATTTCTAATGAATTACAACAATTTGACACTTTAAAATTTGGTTTATTAAATACAACAACAGTAGTATCAAAGGCAGAAGTATTATTTAAACGTTTAGAAATCGAAAAAGAATTAGCGAAAATAGAAAAAGCAAAAGAAAAAGAAAAAGAAACTACTCCGACTGATAATTTCAAACCAGAAATAACTATTGAAGATTTTAGTAAATTAGATTTACGAATTGGAAAAGTTATTGAATGTAAGAAAGATCCTAATTCGGATAAATTATTAATTTTACAAGTTGAAATTAATGGTAAAGTTCGTCAAATCGTTTCGAGTATTGCGGATGTGTATAAGGCTGAGGAATTGGTTGGTAAAAATATTGTTGTTTTAGCCAACTTAAAACCGACTAAAATTCGTGGTCATTTATCCGAAGGTATGCTTCTTGCCGCAAGCAACGAGGAACAATTAGAAGTATTAGAAACTAGAAAAGTCACTAAAGGAACGGTAGATTAAAATGTTTTTACAAACCATCCAAACAGAAAATTTCATACCTTTGATTATCTTACTAGGAATTGTGATAGTATTTTCAACTTTAATTTATGTCTTTAAAATTAATATCAAGGCCGCATTTTCGATTCAAATACTATTAGGAATAATTATTGGACCGTGGTTTAATCAATTTATTGCAAGTCACGATATGGAAAGAGTGGTCCAAGTATTATATGTGATTGGATTCGTATTATTGATGTTTTTGAGCGGCTATGATTGTAATTATGAAGTCATAAAGAGAAAAGAAGAAGTTCCAATTGTTCGAACTGTTGTTAAAATGTTTTTATTAATGTATTTATTAAGTTTTGGTAGTTCATTGTTCTTTATGGATTATTTTAATAATAAAATAACCGGAATAATTTTAATGACGCTTGTTTTTGCAACAACGTTTGCGGGGGTAGTAATTCCGCTAGTTCATACGATGGGGATTGCGGAGCACTGTACAGGTAAAATCATTTCTACCTTTGCCACAATTGCTGAACTTGCATCTATTTTAGGATTAAGCGCATTTATGATTGTAATGCGTGGTGCTGAAGGACAAGCGTGGTTACTAATTGTTATTTTAATTATCTTAGGTTTATTATTGATTAATCGAAAATATAATTGGGTTCGCAAAGTTGATGAAGCGATGCCTGGAAATCATTTTTCTTTAAAAGTTACCTTATTTATTTTATTAGTAGTAGTTTTGTTAAGTGACTTATCAGGAGGAGAATATATTTTAGGGGCCTTCTTATTGGGAATGGTATTAAAACTATTACGTCCAAGTGATGATGTCATTCTAACAATTGAGAATATTGGTTATGGTGTTTTCTTCCCAATGTTTTTTGTTCTACTAGGAACTCGAATTGATATTGTGTACTTTGTTAAACACCAAGAAATTTGGTTATTAACAATCATTTTAACTTTATTAATTATTTTAGTAAAAATTCCGGCAATAATGTTACTAAAATGGTTTAATGTGCGTACAATCTTTTCCGTGATGATGATTATTTCGTGCACGATTATTGTAACTTATGCCGTAGAACATATTGGATTAAGTTTGCATATATTCGATGAGACTTTTGCAGAGGCGTTAAAAGTAGCAAGTATTATTACATGTATTATTCCACCATTATTATTTGAATGGTTAATGCCTCGTAAAGACGATATAAAACACAAACATATTCATAAAGGAATTGATTGTAATGCTTAATTTTAGCCGAATCATTAAAAATAAAGATCTTCGCGTTACATTAGCGATGATCATAGGAACTTTGATTTATTGCTTCTCGGTTGTCTTTATCCTAGATTTAGGGGAGTTTTATGCTGGGGGAGTAACAGGGGTTTCACAGTTACTGTCCCGCATTTTACAAAAACTTGGCGTTACAGTTAGTAAAAGTATTTTTATCGCTTTATTTAACATCCCGTTATTCGTTATTGGTTTTAGGGGTGTTAGTAAGAAATTTGCGTACTTAAGTTTAGGTTCAATTTTAGTTCAAGTTATTTCTGTATATGGCTTCGAAGTAATGCGTGATAAAGCTGGACTTGATTTATTTGCTAAATCATTAGGGGATGAAAAAATTATTTTGGCTATTTTTGGTGGATTAATGTGTGGAATCGGTTCAGGAATTTCTCTTCGTTCCGGGGCGTCCACTGGTGGCTTAGATATCATTAGCCAATATTTATCGTTTAAGAAAAATATGTCATTTACTAGTGTCTCTTTAACAATTGATGCGATTATTATTACCCTTGGTGGTGTTGTTGCTGGAGACGTTCGCATTGCGGTATATACATTGATTAGATTAATCATTCATATTCTAGTCTTAGACCGAATTCACACTGTATATAATTTCATGAAAATCCAAGTTGTTTCTCCTAAAAAAGAAGAACTACGCCAAGAGTTATTAGCCCGCTTTAATCATGGAATGACTATTTATAAAGCTCAAGGTGGCTATACCGGACAAGATTTATATGTAATTGAAATTATTGTATCCTCATTTGAAGTAGCCGATTATAAAACTGTTATTAAAAAAGTTGATCAAAAAGCCTTTATTTCAGTTGCGGCTGTTAAAGAAATAGATGGTAACTTTAATAAAAATGTTATTGCATAAATTTGTTAATTTTCTTGACTTTTGATTGAAAATAATGTATTATGTATAAGGTTACATTTAATTCCCACGAACAGCCCTGTTAATTTGAAAAATTATACAGGAGGAAACCCAAAATGAGTAAAACATTTATGGCAAACAAGCAAAATGTTGAGCGTAAATGGTACGTCGTTGATGCCACCGATGTTATCCTTGGACGCTTATCAACAGAAGTTGCTTCTATATTAAGAGGCAAACATAAACCAACATTTACCCCACACGTTGATTGTGGCGATTATGTAATTGTGATAAATGCAGAAAAGGTAGCCTTTAGCGCGGATAAATTAAATACAAAAATTTATTATACACATTCACGCTATCCGGGCGGCCTAAGTAAAAGAACTGCTAAACAATTACTTGAAACATTCCCAGAGCGTGTAATTGAAAATGCAGTAAAAGGAATGTTACCAAAAAATAAATTAGGTCGAAAAATGTTTGGTAAACTTTTCGTGTATCGCGGCCCTGAACATCCACATCAAGCCCAAAAACCTGAAGTTTATCAAATTAAAGGTTAGGAGGTAAATTATGACACAACTAGTACAATACTGGGGAACTGGTCGCCGTAAAAGTGCAGTGGCACGAGTTCGTTTAATTCCGGGAACAGGTCGTATTATAATCAATGGCCGTGAATTTGATGAATACATTCAATCGCCAGCCACTCGCTTAGACGTTATGCAACCACTAACCTTAACAGCAACTGCAAACTCTTATGACATTATTGTTAACGTTAGAGGTGGAGGAAAATCAGGGCAAGCCGGCGCAATCCGCCATGGAATTACACGAGCATTATTAGAAGTTAATCCAGACTTCCGTCCTGTTCTTAAAAAAGCAGGCTTAATTACTCGCGATCCACGTGTTAAAGAACGTAAAAAATACGGTCTTAAAAAAGCGCGTCGTGCACCACAATTCTCAAAACGTTAATGCGAAAGCAAGCCTTTGGCTTGCTTTTCTTTTTAAAAAAATTCTTTTTAAACTATATTTTAAATAAAAAAATAGATATTTTTAAATTTATGAATAATTCTTTACAATCAATCAAAATATTATATAATAAAGTTAGAAACATAAAATAAGGGGTGAAGCAAATGATTAAAATATACAATTCTCTAACTTCACAAATCGAAGAATTTGTTCCACTAAAACCAGGTGAAGTTACGATGTATGTGTGTGGACCTACGGTGTATAATCACAGTCATATTGGTAATTCTCGCCCAGTAGTGTTTTTTGATGTGGTTAGTCGTTTCTTTAATTACTTAGGTTATAAAGTAAAATACGTTAGTAACTTTACCGATATTGATGATAAAATTATTGCGCGGGCCAAAGAAGAAAATATTAGTGAAGAAGAAGTAAGTGAAAAATATATTGAAGCTTTCTTACAACTTCGTAAACAACTAAATTGCTTGCCCCACTATAAAAATCCTCGAGTAACTGAAAATATTAATCAAATAATTGATTTTATTGATGTTTTAATTAAAAAGGATGGCGCGTATATATCGGATGGTGATGTTTACTTTAAGGTTGATAAGATTAATGAATATGGAGTTTTGAGCGGACAATCACTAGACAATTTAATCCATAATTTAGAAACTAACACTCACATAGATAAAAAACAAAACCCACTAGACTTTGTGCTATGGAAAAAAACTACTGAAGGTCGTCGTTGGCAAAGCCCATGGTCAGAGGGACGACCAGGATGGCATACTGAATGTGTGGTTATGATAAATGAAATTTTTGGCGGGAAAATTGATATTCATGGTGGTGGTGTTGATTTAAAATTTCCTCATCATGATAATGAAATTGCCCAATCTATTTGCGCCCATAATCATAAAATTGCTAACTATTGGATGCATAATGGGCGAATGGATTATAGTGGTGAAAAAATGAGCAAATCGCTTGGGAATGTAGTGTGGACTAAAGATATCTTAAAAGATTATCCATACCAGGCTTTCCGCTTATTAATTTTAAATACTCCATATCGTCAACCACTTAACTTTACTTTTGATTTATTAAAACAAAGTACTGCTGAATATGAAAAAATATCGCGGGCATATATTGGTTTATTTAGAAAATTAGAATTAACATATGGGATTCGTGATTTTGAAACTGATATTACTTTTCCAGATCTACAAATGTTAAAAGATGAATTCATTAAAGAGATGAGTAATGATTTTAATACTCCAAATGCTTTAACCGTTATTCAAAAGATTGTCAAATTAGCAAATACACTTACTCGAAATAATGATAATGTTTCTTATATGTTAGAAACTTTAAAACTATTTAAAGAATTATTGGGAGTTCTTGGAATTGAAGTTGAAGTTGATTTCTTAACTCTTGAAGAACGTACTATAGTTGAAAGATGGCAAAATTTACGTAAAAATAAACAATTTGAAGAAGCTGATCGCTTACGCAAAGAAATTATTAAACGAGGAATCATTATATGAGCAATCCAGAATTACTAAATGGTTCAAACTTGGCTTTTATTGGTGATGCGTATTATGAATTATCAATTCGCAAATATTTAATTGATAAAGGTATTACCAATCAAAATGAGCTTCACAAACATTGTGTTAAATATGTTAGTGCCTATGGACATCATTTAATTATGCAAGAAATTCGCAAATATCTAACCGAAGAAGAATTAAATATTTTCAAGCGGGGACGCAATTCCAAAAATAAATCTCGACGTATCAATTTAAAACGAATCGATTATTTAGAAAGTACTGGCTTTGAAGCAGTAATTGGATATTTATATTTAAAAAATAATTTTCAACGTCTTGATGAACTAATTGATAAATCAATTCATATTATTGAGGAGTTTTATCAAAATGCGTGAAATTGTATATGGTAAAAATGTAGTATTAAGTGTTTTGGATGGAAGACGAAAAGTTTATCAAGTTTATCTTAGTGATTCAAGTTCGTTTGAAACTCTTATTCGCAAATTAAAAGAAAAGAAGATACCTTACAAAATCGTAAGTAAAAAAGAACTTGATAAATTCACTACCGAGAACCATCAGGGTGTGGTTGCGGAAGTGGGGGAATATGAGTATTATGAGTTAGATGATATCCTACAAACCAAAGTTAAATACCCGTTACTTTTAATGCTTGATGGAATTGAGGACCCTCATAATCTAGGCGCCATCATCCGTACTAGTGAAGCGTGTGGCGTAAGTGGCATTATTCTTCCTAAACACCGCAGCGCTAAAATAACAGAAACAGTAGTTAAAGTATCTACCGGCGCAACCGAGTTTGTCAAAGTTGCGATCGTGACTAATTTAACCGAGACAATTAAATATTTAAAAAAACAAGGATATTGGATTGTCGGTGCTGAAAATGATCCAACTAGTGTTGAATATCATACTTTAAAATATGATATGCCGGTAGTGTTGGTTATTGGTTCGGAAGGTAAGGGGATTTCCCGTCTTGTCAAAGAAAACTGTGACTTTTTAATAAAGATTCCAATGAGAGGACATGTCACTTCATTAAACGCATCTGTTTCAGCGGCCATATTAATGTATGAAATAATCAAACATCAACAATAATAAAAAAACAATAACTCATAATTAAGGAGGTTGTTATGCGTTATTTGGAAAATGATTATGAGTTATTGTATTTAGTGCAAGAAAATTGTGAAGAAGCATTGGAATATTTATTTCGGAAATATGATAATTTAATTAAAATGCGGATTAAAGCATTCAAAATAAAAAAGAAAAATTATGATGACTTTTATCAAGAAGGGTTGCTAGCTTTAGATAAAGCTATTAAAACTTATGATGATCGTTTTGGAAAAAGTTTTAATAAATATTTTGATTTGATTTTGCAACGACGATTTATTCAAATTCTACGCAATGAGCAAAAGTATGTCTATGATACGATGTATGTAGAAGATTTTTATGAGATAATTGAGGAACCGAAAGTTTTATATAATCTCGAATATGAAGAAGTATTACAAAATGTTGAACAAAATTTAAGTGATTTTGAAAAGAAAGTTTTCGAATGCCGTGTCAAGAAAAACTTAAGTTCGAAAGAAACAGCCCAGTTATTAAACTGTTCTATTCGTCAAGTTTACAATGCAATGTTACGAATTAGACAAAAAGTAAAATAAAGATTTTTGTTTTGTTGACAAAAGGGGCTGATTTTGATAAAATAACTTAGGAATAAAGGTGAAATAAATGCGTAACAAAGTAATTTTAGTTTGTGAAGAATGTTTGTCACGTAACTATACATATGATCGTAATAAATTAAGTAATCCAGAACGGATGGTATTACGAAAGTATTGTAAGAAGTGTAACAAACATACAATTCACAAAGAAACCAAATAGGAGGATAAAATGGCAGAACAAAGAAAAGAAAATAAAGCTTTATACATTTTAACGCATGATTTTAAATATGAAGGCTTAATTTTGTTATTCCTAGCTTTAGTGGCGATTGTTTTAGGGACTTTAATTGTTGATGGGACATTAATTATTGATGAAACAGCCTTCTTAATTGGTTCATATCCAATGGCATTTGCGTGGACGCTAATTGTCTTGGGGGCTATTTCGTTATTACTATCAGTATGGCCATTTTACAAACCATCAATTGTGGAATTGAAACGAGTTAGTTGGCCGACGCAAGGAAGAATTATTGAAGACACAATTACTGTATTTACATTCTCACTAATCCTAGCAATATTTTTCTTCTTAGTAGACTTGGCATTAACTCCATTAATGAATTGGTTTATTAGAATAGGAAGTCGAATCTAAAATGAAAGACTATTTTGAAAATGAACGAGCCTGGTATGTCGTTCAAACATATTCTGGATGTGAGAATGCGGCGAAAGAAAATATTTTGCGTCGGGTTGAATCAATGGGAATGCAAGATTATGTCTTTCAAGCGTTAGTTCCAGAAGTTAAAATAATTGAAACTAAAAAGAAGGGTCAACAAAAAGAAGTAATTACGAAACCATTTCCGGGCTACGTTTTTATCGATATGATTGTTACTGATGAATCGTGGTATGTGATTCGTAATACTCCTATGGTAACTGGGTTCTTAGGTTCATCAGGTGGCGGTGCAAAACCAGTACCTCTAACCGCTGAAGAAATGGCTCCAATCTTAAAGATGTGTGGAATTGAACATGAAGAAAAATTGAACTTTGATGTTGGTGATCAAGTTCGAATTGTTGGAGGCGCCTTTACTGGACAAGTAGGTAAAGTTGATGATATCGACCGTTCAAAACGAATCGTTAGAGTTTTGATTGATTTATTTGGGCGCTCAACGCCAGCGGAAATTTCTTTTGAAGAAGTTGAACCATTATAATGAAAGATTTGTACACTTAAACTGATGTTTAAGTGGCTCTTTTTTTTAGAAAATTTTAGATGTAATTTGTTGACATTTTTAGGTGTATGATATATAATGTTATAGTGCATTTATTGCGTGACTATTTTATTTTAAGTGGGAGAGTTAAAACTCTATGACCACATCACGGACAAAAGAGGAGGTGTGTCTCGTGGCAAAGAAAAAAATTACTAAAGTTGTAAAATTGCAAATTCCAGCAGGAAAAGCTAACCCAGCTCCTCCGGTCGGACCGGCGTTAGGACAAGCGGGTGTCAATATCCAACAATTCTGTATGCAATTTAACGAGGCTACTAAAGAATTGATGGGATATGTAGTACCTGTTATTATTACTGTTTATGAGGATCGTTCATTTACTTTTATCACAAAAACTCCTCCAGCATCTGATTTACTAAAAAAAGCAGCAGGTATCCAAAGTGGTGCTGGTAACCAAAAAGTAAAAGTAGGTTCGATTACTCGTGAACAATTGCACGAAATTGCAAAAATGAAAATGCCGGACTTAAATGCCTATACTGTTGAAGAAGGCATGAAAATTATTGAAGGTACGGCAAGAAACATGGGTATTGAAATTAGAGACTAAGTATCTCTCGGAAATAAGTTGTTTATGACAACTTAAACTGTGGGAGGAATATCCGATTAACCACATTTAAGGAGGAAGAAAAATGGCAAAAAGATCTAAAAAGTATTTAGAAGCGCTAAATAAAGTCGACAGACAAAAACGATATCCGTTATTAGATGCCATTAAGTTAGCTCAAGAAACAAGTTATACTAAATTTGATGGTACAGTGGAAATGTCGTTTAGATTAAATCTTGACCCAAGAAAAGCAGAACAAAACTTACGTGGCGCCATTGTTTTACCACATGGAACTGGTAAAGTAAGCCGTGTCTTAGTTATCACTAAAGGTGAAAAAGTAAAAGAAGCCGAAGAAGCTGGCGCTGATTATGTTGGTGATGTTGAGTACTTAGAAAAAATTAAACAAGGTTGGTTTGAATTTGATGTAATTGTGGCAACACCTGATATGATGGGTGAACTTGGTAAATTAGGACGTATTTTAGGTCCTAAAGGTTTAATGCCAAACCCAAAAACAGGTACAGTTACACTGGATGTTGCTAAAGCTGTTAAAGAAATTAAAGCAGGTAAAGTTGAATACCGTGTTGACAAAGCTGGGAACATTCATGTTACAATTGGGAAAGTATCCTTTGATGCTCAACACTTATACGAAAATGCTGTGGAAATTATTAATACAATTGTTCGTGCTCGACCATCAACAGTTAAAGGGTTATTTGTTAAAAATCTAACTGTCGCTTCGACAATGGGACCTGGGATTAAGGTTGCCTTTGAATCATTTGTATAATAATATGAATTCCATTAAAAATAAAATAGTTCTAACATAAATGCCGTAGACAGTAGGAGCCAATATGTGGCTTAAACATTCCTACCGAGGTTATTAGAGTGAGTGATTTTATTCCTCTTTTAACACGTATACGGTTAAAAGAGGTTTCTTAATTTTTGGAGGTGAAACAATGAAAGAGACAACAATCGCCAAGAAAAGCGCGCAAGTTGATGAATTGGTTAGTAAATTTCAAGAATCTTCATCAATTGTGTTAGTTGACTATTTAGGACTAACTGTTGAAAAAGTTTCAAAACTTCGTCGCGAATTATATAATAATGGTTGTGAATTAAAAGTAGTTAAAAATAACATTTTACGTCGCGCCATTCAAAAACTTGGCTATGAAGGACTAGATGAATATTGTGTTGGTCCAAGTGCTGTTGCTCTATCCAAAGATGCAACAAACGCATCCCGTGTTATTTATAACTTTTTAAAAGAAAGTGAACACTTAAAAGTAAAAGTAGGAATTATTGAAGGTCAAATTTATCAAGAACCTGAATTAAAAGTATTGGCATCATTACCAAACAAAGAAGGTATGTTATCAATGCTATTAAGTGTATTACAAGCGCCTATTCGCAACCTTGCTTATGCTATTAAACAAGTTGCGGAAAAAGAAGCGTAATTATTTAAAAGGAGGAATTTAAAATGGCAAAAATTAATGTTCAAGAATTCATTAGTGCATTAAAAGAAATGACAGTATTAGAATTAAATGAATTAGTAAAAGCAATTGAAGAAGAATTTGGTGTTACCGCAGCCGCTCCAGTAGCTGTTGCAGCAGCAGGACCAGCTGCCGCTGAAGAAACTGGACCAACAACTGTTAACGTAATTTTAGCATCTGCAGGTCAATCAAAAATCAACGTTATTAAAGTTGTTCGTGAATTAACAGGTTTAGGATTAAAAGAAGCTAAAGACTTAGTTGACGCTGCACCAAAACCTATTAAAGAAGGTGTTTCTCCAGAAGAAGCACAACAAATTAAAGCTAAATTAGAAGAAGCTGGAGCAGTTGTAGAACTTAAATAATATGCAAATAAAACCTGAGATATCTCAGGTTTTTAGCATTATATAGAGGTGACTGTAATGAATAGTCATTATTTTAAAAATGATCAGAATTTATCCAATAAAACTTATAATATTACATTTTATTACAAGGAATATTTGTTATCATTGACCTCAAGTGCTGGAGTATTTTCCAAAGATCATCTAGATTATGGAACAAATACCCTACTTAAAAATCTTGTGCTTTCCCCAAATTGTAAAACTATTTTAGATGTTGGGTGTGGGATTGGTGTGATTGGGATTTCTCTTGCTATCACTAATCCCCATTTATATCTAGAAATGATTGATGTTAATGAAAGAGCAATCGAACTAGCTAATCACAATATCCATAAATATAATCTTTCCAATATTAAAGCATATGTTAGCAATCTATATGAAAATGTCACATTAACTTTTGATTGTATCATTACTAATCCACCGGTAAGAGCTGGAAAACAAGTTATTCATAAAATTATTGAAGGTGGTTATTCATATTTAAATATAAATGGCGAGTTTTGGGCGGTCATTAATAAAAAACATGGGGCTCCATCATTTGAAAAGAAGATGCAAGAAGTATTCGGGAATGTAGAAATTATTGAAAAGGATAAGGGATATTGGGTATTAAAATCTATTAAAAAATAGTCATATTGTAATTGA
>LFRX01000012.1:551-1991 GCA_001512985.1 Acholeplasmatales bacterium DTU056 | reverse complement strand
TTCCTGTTGTATAATGCCATGATGAATTAGTGTTACTTGGATTGATACACCATCCACCATTAGCTCTAGCAGTTGAACTAGCCGCTGAACTTCCTGTATCATGGACAGTTATAAACTCGATTGAACTCATCTTAACATTTGGATGGTTCGCACGTGATGTTGGTAACCATAATGATTTATCAATACTTAATTTCTCTGGTAAAAATTTATTAGCTGTATTTGAAACACGATTTGTATAGTTACCTTGATAACCGTAATATACAATGTTTTTACTAAATAACATACCAGTATTACTTTGAATTAAGTGTTGTAATAGAGCATGCGTTGAATCATTATAAACAGTAACTCCAGCATGGCTTATTGCACCACTTGCAACAGTTCTTGCTGTAATTACTGCACTACCTACACCTACTGCTTTAACATTACCATTTTGGTCAACTGTTGCAACACTTGTATTTGATGAACTCCATACTACTGCATCGGCTTGATAATTTCCAGTAACTACTGCTGTGTAGTTAATTTTCATTGATTGACCAACTTTAAGTGTTCCATTACCAGAAAAACTTAATCTTAAATATACTGAACCAACTGGAGGTCCACTTACTTCCCATTTAGCATACAAAGTAATATTTCCAGTTGTTCCAGGAGCAATACTAGTTACTGGACTACCTGAGAAGTTAGCATTTGTATACCATCCTTTGAATGTACCACCAGTCATTATTGGAGTTGGAATAGATGATAGTCCTTCATTACTGTAATACAATTGAAGACCACGAACAACATTTGGATATGTTTTATTAGTATAACGTTGATCTTTCATATATTCTTTTAAACGAATGCCACCAGTATAAGGACTATTCCAGAAGGATTGTTCAGGGTTAGTTTCTTTAACTAATGTTTCCATCCAATCAAAGAATACTAACCATTTCTTATTATATACTGGATGATTAATAAAATATCCTTTACTAATATCACTTGATTTATCATTTTTCGCATATAACCTATCTAAATGATTTTGCCATGTACCATCATAACCACTAGTTTTACCAGCACCATGCATAAATGTTGTTAAATTACCGCCCGGTTTTCCTAGATAGTTATAGAAGTCAGTTAGGAAGTCTTTTTTGAAATCATTTTTAGATGAATACCATGATCCACCATTTAGATAATATGTGATAGTGAATGAAGGTGAACTCCAACGGGCATAGAATACTTTGTCTCCTGTAGAGCCCACTGGAATTACCGTATATGGACTACCAGTAAAGTTTGGATTATCATACCATCCTAAGAATGTATAGCCTTCACGAATTGGAACTGGTAATTCTTGTGGTAACGTATTTTTATTATATTTAGTATGACGTTCGTTAAATCCTTCTAAATTACTTGGAAGACGATTATCGTCAGCCCATCTTGTTCCCTTGATCCATTCACGAAGACGAA
>LFRX01000012.1:0-464 GCA_001512985.1 Acholeplasmatales bacterium DTU056 | reverse complement strand
TTGTTAAATCCATTCCTGGTTTAACATAATCAAATAAATCAGTTAATAATTCTTTCTTAACATCATCTTTAGTTACTATTTTAAATGTTCCGCCATTTAAATTATATGTAATCGTGTATGTTTTACTTTCATCTACTTTTTCCCATTTAGCATAATATACTTTATTACCAACATTTTCAATTTTAGTAACTTTAATTGTGAATTGACTGTCAAGATACCAGCCCTCAAATATATAACCATTTCTTGTTGGAATAGGTAACGTTATTGGTAATTCATCTTCAGTAAATTTAACTTTTAAGTTTTCTAATGTTCCGCCATTTAGTTCATAAGTAATTGTATATTCAGGAAGTTTTTCCCATTTTGCATAAACTACTACATTACCAATGGTGTCAATTTTTTCAATTTTATAAGCATATGCATTATCCGTATACCATCCAACAAAACGATATCCAGTTTTTATTGGA
>LFRX01000027.1:65190-86117 GCA_001512985.1 Acholeplasmatales bacterium DTU056 | reverse complement strand
TAAATATTTTTTCCATCTTTTCCTTGTATATTGCACTTAAAAGTTGTAAATTAGAAGTGTATGTTAGGAAAGGAAGGATGGATGTATGGAAGGTTTAAAATTGATGATTGCTGAGGATGGCAAGGAATTAGTTCAGTTAATGGAGGATTTCTTTGAAGATAAAAAGGAAATCCAAATTGTCGGAACTCACTCGGATGGGGTTACATTATTAAATGCATTACGGGTTACACAAGTAGATGTCTTAATTTTAGACATTTTTATGCCAAACTGTGATGGTATAAAAGTTTTACAAGAATTAAAATTAAAAAAAGAAAAATTTAAACAACCAAAAAATATTATTGTCGTTACTGCTTTTGCTAATGAAAAAATAATGAACAAAGCAGCCGAACTAGGTGCCGACTATTTTATTGTTAAACCAATTAATTTTACTCATCTATTTGAAATAATTAATGATTTAAAAATTCAAAAAGAAACATTATCACGAACATCGCCAATTAATTTAGCAATAAAAAATGTTGACTTAGATACTGAAATTACTACTTTATTACATGAAATTGGCGTTCCAGCCCATATTAAAGGATATTTGTACATTCGTGAAGCTATTACTATGGTATATCATAATGTCGATTTACTTGGTAGCGTAACGAAAGTATTATATCCAGAAGTTGCTCGTAAATTTAATACTACAGCCTCACGAGTAGAACGTGCCATCCGTCACGCAATTGAAGTTGCCTGGGTTAGAGGAAATATTGATGCTATTAGTGAAATCTTTAGTTATACAATCAGCTATCATAAATCAAAACCGACTAATTCAGAATTTATTGCAATGATTGCAGATAGATTACGATTGATGCATAAACGAGAAAAACGCGAGCTAATGTATAGTGTTGTATAATATAAAAGCTTACCTTTTTGGGGTAAGCTTTTTTGATTAATATGCTTAATAAAATAAAAAAGCCATTAGTTTTTAACTAAAGGCCTCAATAATAGCATATATTAATAAAGCGACAGGAAGTATAACAGTACCAATAATAATTAAGTATAATAAAATTTTTCCAATAATCGTATCTTTAGGGTGTTTTTGAAATTCAACTTCAATAGATTTATCGGCACGTACTTTTGTTCGCACTAATTTTTTTGTTTGCTTAGTTTTTTCTTTGTCCACTTTATTCACCTCATAAAATATGATATAATTATAACACATATACTAAATTATAACATAATTATTTAAAAAAGGGAAGATAAAAATGAAAAAACCACGAATAATTTTCCATATCGATATGAATGCTTTTTTTGCTTCATGTGAGATTGCCGAAAATAGAGAGTTGTTAGGAAAACCAGTTGTCGTTGCTCACAATGACCCATTAAAAAGAAGTATAATATTAACCGCTAGTTATGAAGCCCGAAAATATGGAATTAAAACTACTATGTTAGTGAGAGAGGCATTAAAATTATGTCCGGAATTGGTGGTTGTTGAACCGGATATGAATTTATATAAACATTATTCAAAATTGTTTTTTGAGTATTTATATACGATTACTAACTTAATTGAACCTGGTTCAATTGATGAAGCTTATATGGATGTTTCCGATTTATATGATAAAGTTGATTTTATCGAGTTAGCAAAAAAAATTCAAACTGATTTATATCAAAACTATTTATTACCATGTAGCATAGGAATTGGCCCTAATAAATTTTTAGCTAAAATGGCATCTGATATGAAGAAACCTTTAGGAATTACAGTCTTACGGAAACGGGAAATTGAACAATTATTATGGCCATTACCTATTGAAAAAATGTATGGTGTTGGAAAAAAAACAGCTCCGCGTCTACGTTCAATTGGAATTAATACTATAGGAGATTTAGCAAATTATTCTAATCTTGATTTACTAAAAGATACAGTTGGTGAAAATCATGCCTTAGGATTACAAGAACGAGCCCGAGGAGAAGATAACTCACCAGTCGAATCAAATAATGACGAAGTTAGTTCAATGAGTAATTCTCATACTTTTGAATATGAAATCTATGATGAACAAATTATCAAAAAAACATTAAAAGTATTAGTAAACACTTTATCAAATCGATTAGAAAGAAAAAATTTATTAGCACAAACATTTGGAATCCAACTTAAATATAATAATTATCGTACGATTAACCGAAGTAAACCCTTAGATATTCCAACTAACAATTCCAATACTTTGTATTCAATTACCTTAGATTTATTAGAAGAATATCATGATTTTACAACACCATTACGACTTGTTGGAGTTTTTGCTAATCGTTTAGTTGAAGGAAAAGAAGATATTAAACAATATAGTATCTTTGAAATTAATGAATTGGACAAAGAAAATGAAATTCATAAATTATTGCTAAATTTACAAAAAACATATGGAAAAAATGTTGTATCACGAGGAATTAAAAAAAAATAATTAATTTTTTTCTTGCATTTACTATAAAAAAAGATATAATATATTACAAGATTAATTAATTTAATCTTAACAAGATCAACTAAAACTTTTTAGTTTTGGTTGTGAGCAGTATGGATAACTTGAAGCAATAGTTTTAGAACTATTGTTTTTTTTTCATTATTTAGAGAACTTTAAATTTAAGGAGGATTTTATGAAAAAGTTATTACTTATTATCGTAGCATTATTCACATTAAGTTTAACTGGTTGTGCACAAAAAAATTTACTAGAAGAAATCAAAAAATCTAATAAAATTATTGTCGCAACTAACGCTGAATTTCCACCATTTGAATATTTTGAAAATAATAAAATTGTTGGATTTGATATGGACTTAGCAAGGATAATTGCGGATGAATTGGGTGTTGAAATTGAAATCCAACATATGGATTTTGATGCAGTAATTGCGGCAGTTGCTTCAGGACGTGCCGATATAGCAATTGCTGGACTTACAGTTTCTAAAGAACGTAAAAAATCAGTTGATTTTTCAAAATCATACTTCAATGCTTCTCAAGTAGTAATTGTTAAAGAAGGTAATACAACAATTACTGGAGAAACTGTTGAGGAAATTGTGGCTAGTTTAGAAGGAAAAACTATTGGTTTCCAACGTGGAACAGTTGGCGAATTTTATGTTCGTGGTGACGAAGATTGGGAATTCCCAGGTATTAAAGATGCAGTTGCTACTTCATATGATAATGGTAATTTAGCAGTTATGGAATTATTAAATGGACGTATCGATGCAGTAGTTATTGATGAAATGCCTGCTAAATCTTTTGTTGCGAGAAATCAAGGCTTAAAAATAATTAATATTCCATTAACAGTTGAAGAATATGCTATTGCCATTCCAAAAGGTCAAGAAGATTTAAAGAACTTTATTAACCAAGTCTTAGATAAAATTAAAGAAGACGGTCGTTTTAATCAATTAACTACTAAATATTTTGGATAATGAAATATGAGTTTTATTGAAAATATTATTAATGTTTTAATAAGAGACCAAAGATATAAAATAATCCTTGAAGGTTTAAAAAATACCTTATTTATTACTACGGGTGGATTAATTATTGGGATTACTTTAGGAACAATTACTGCTCTAATTAAAATCCATCCGCATAAGACTTGGTTGGGAAAATCCTTAAAAAGTATAGCTAATTTATATACAACTGTAATTCGCGGAACACCAGTTACAGCCCAATTATTATTAATCTATTTTGGAATATTTGCTTCAGTTAGATCGCTAAATGCAGTGATGGTTGCAATCATCGTCTTTGGAATAAATAGTGGTGCCTATGTTACAGAAATCATTCGCGGTGGAATATTATCTATTGATAAAGGTCAATTAGAAGCAGCACGCTCACTTGGGTTGAGTTATTCTCAGTCAATGAAAAAAGTTATACTACCACAAACCGTTAAAGTAGTGTTACCATCTATTATTAATGAGTTTATTGCGTTATTAAAAGAAACTTCGGTAGCAGGATTTATTACAGTAATTGACCTGACTAATGCTTTCCGCCTTATCACTTCCGCAACCTACGATGCATTTACTCCTTATTTGATGATGTCAATAATATATTTATTACTAGTAATTATTATTGCAAGTTTTGCAAAGAGAATAGAAAAGAGGTTAAAAATTGATTAAAATTAAAAATTTAACCAAAAAATTTAATGATTTAGTTGTATTAAAAGATGTAAACTTAGACATCAAAGAAGGAGAACGAGTTGTTATTATAGGTCCATCAGGAAGTGGTAAATCAACATTACTTCGAACAATAAATGGTCTTGAAATTCCAACTTCCGGAGAAGTATATTTTAAAGACCAGCTAATTGAACCGACTAAACCAAGTATAAATGAAGTTCGTAAACATATCGGAATGGTTTTTCAAAGTTTTAATTTATTTCCTCACTTAACTATTTTACAAAATATTACACTCGCTCCGGTAGAATTAAAATTAATGACAAAAGAAGAAGCAAATACCAAAGCCAAAAATTTACTAAATCGTATTGGGCTATTAGATAAAGCTAGTGCTTATCCTAATCAATTATCTGGTGGTCAAAAACAACGTGTGGCAATCGCTAGAGCCTTAGCAATGAATCCAGCTGTAATGTTATTTGATGAACCAACTAGTGCCTTAGATCCAGAAATGGTCAAAGAAGTTTTAGACTTTATGAAAGAATTAGCTAGTGAAGGTATGACAATGGTAGTTGTAACTCATGAGATGGGATTTGCAAATGAAGCCGCAAGTCGTGTTATCTTTATGGATGAAGGTAAAATCATTGAAGATGATACTCCCGATAATTTCTTTAATAACCCAACCAAACCACGAGTGATAGAGTTTCTAAATAAAATTATTAAATGATAATTTCAGAGTTTTGTATTCACAAAACTCTGATTTTTTTATGATTTTTTATTCATCCATTTTAATTTACTAATAACTATGTTATACTAATTATATAATAAATAATAGATTTACATTTTAAGGTGATGAAATGCTTAATTTACCAAGAGAGGTATTAGAAATATTAAATAAAATTAAAGCCGCGAATTTCAAAGCATATTGCGTAGGAGGGTCAATTCGTGATCTATTACTCGGCAAAGAAACTCACGATTTTGACTTTGCTACGAATGCTACTCCTAATCAAATAAAGCATATTTTTCGTAATTATTTTATTCTAACTATAGGAGAAAAATATGGTACCATTACTGTACAATACAATGAAAACTTTTATGAAATAACGACTTTCCGGAAAGAAACAATTTATGAAGATTATCGTCGCCCTAAAATGGTCGAGTTTACGGATGATTTATATACTGATTTAAGTCGAAGAGATTTTACTATTAATGCCTTTGCCTATAATCAAGAAGAAGGATTAATTGACTACTTTAATGGTCTTGAAGATTTACATAAAAAGATAATTCGCTGTGTTGGCGATCCAATGAAACGTTTTAATGAGGATGCACTACGCATAATTAGAGCTATTCGTTTTGCAATTAGTTTAGGGTTTATGATAGATGACAAAACTCTTGAAGCGATGAAAAAACTAAAAAACAATTTGCAATATATCTCGATTGAGCGCTTACGTAATGAATTTTTTAAAATCCTTTTATACTTAAATTACGAGTCATGGATTAAATATAAGGAATATTTTGTAGTCTTTTTACCGCAATTAACCCAAATTCAAGATGATGAATATTTATTTAAAGTTTATGAAAATTTAGAGCAAGATCCTTTAGTAAGATTAGCATTTTTGTTTGCTAAAAGCAAAATAAATGCTATTGAAGTAATGACAAGTTTAAAATGTTCGAGAAAGGAAATTAAAATCGTAACAACAATTACAAATTATTTAAACATTCAAATGGCAAATAGTAAACCATTTATTAAACGAATTATTCGTAAAGTACCAATTGAAATATTTGATAAAGTTTTAAATATCCATTTAGTAATTGCAAAAGTTAATAGGGATATAATGTATGAACAAATAGTTAATGATTGTAAGAAATTACTTAACGAAATAATTACAAATAATGAACCATATTCATTTAAAGATTTAGCAATTACTGGAAATGATTTGCTTGAAATGGGTTTAGAGGAAGGAACAATTATTTATAAAATTTTGAATCAATGTCTCCAAATTGTTATTGATAATCCCAACTTAAATAATAAAGAATATCTTGTTTCATATGTAAAAGATATTTTTTTACAATTAGAAAAAGAATAAAACTGTTAAATTGGTTATCTTGACAAAATTACTAAAAATCTATATAATAATTATATATTATATGTATTAATAAATCTTTTAAGGATAAAATCATCTTATATGTCATAAAGGTAACTTTAACAGTGGGTGATGTCTTAGCTCTTACTTTGATGTGAATAATCGTCCTTAAAGTTTATCTTTAGGGACTTTTACTTTTCAGTTAGGAGGATTACTATGTCAACAATTCAAAAAATTAAAGGAACAAGAGATTTTTTTGATTTGGATGCAGAAAAGTTTCGTTATATTGAACAAGTATGTAGTAATGAAATCAAAAAATTTGGTTTTAAAGAAATGATTACTCCAATTTTTGAAAATACAGCAGTTTTTAATCGACTTGGTGAACAAAGTGACATTGTTACAAAAGAAATGTATTCTTTTTTTGATCGTTCAAATCGAAGCATAACATTGCGTCCAGAAGGGACTGCACCTGTAGTACGTGCCTTCATTGAAAATAAAATTTATGCGAATAGCATAGATGTAAATAAATATTTTTATTTTGGACCTATTTTTAGATATGAACGTCCTCAAGCGGGTCGATATCGCCAATTTCATCAATTTGGAGTCGAAGCATTTGGAAATAGCACAGCAATACTTGATGTCGATATCATTTTAAGTGCTTGGACTATTATTGAAAAATTAAACTTACAAAATATCGTTTTAAAAATTAATACAATTGGGGATTTATCATCACGTGATAAATACCAAAAAGCTTTGGTTGAATATTTTAATAAATATACCGATAAATTATGTAATGACTGTAAAGTTCGTTTAGAGAAAAACCCAATGCGAATTTTAGATTGTAAAGTAGATGTCAATCAAGATTTTATGAAAAATGCTCCAAAGATTAAGGATTATTTATCTCAAGAATCCATTGATTATTTTAATGAAGTATTGCGTGGTCTAGATACATTCGGTATAAAATATGAAATTGATGAAAACTTAGTTCGTGGTTTAGATTATTATACTGATACTGTATTTGAATTTATTATCAAATCCGATGATGAATTAAATAACTTAGCAATTTGTGCTGGCGGAAAATATGGTAATTTGGTTAAAGATTTAAATGGACCTGATATTCCTGGAGTAGGTTATGCGTTTGGAGTTGAAAGATTGATAGAATTAATGGATCGTCAAAATGTATGGCCATCTTTAAAAATTAATCCAGAAATCTTTATTATGGCATTAGATGAACAATCCAAAATCGAAGCACAACGATTGGCTTTATATCTTCGTAAACTAGGTTTAAAAGTTGAATTTGATTATAAAAACATTTCAATGAAACCACAATTTAGATTATCAGAAAAATTAAATGTTGAATATATTTTAATTATTGGCGAAAATGAGCGTAAAGAAAACCTAATTACTGTAAAGGATGTTGCTAATAAAACTCAAGTTACAATTCCAATTAGTGATTTATTAAATTATTTACCATATGAACTAATAAATGCAAAGGAAGGATTTTGTTATGATGAGAACGCACAATAATGGTGAACTAAGAATTTCTGATGTTAATAAAGAAGTTACTTTAACAGGATGGATTGCTCGAAAACGTAATTTAGGTGGAATTATTTTTATAGATTTACGTGACCGTTACGGAATAACTCAATTAGTTGTTCGCCCTGATAATAAAAATTATGGAATTTGTGAAGAGTTAAAAAATGAATATGTTATATTAGTAAAGGGAAAAGTGATTGAACGCGAAAGTAAAAATAAAAACCTTCCTACAGGTGATATTGAAATTGATGTAAATGAACTAAAAGTTTTATCAACAGCTAAGCAAACACCGATGATTATTGCTGATGAGACAGATGCACTAGAAGAAGTGCGTATGAAATATCGTTATTTGGATTTACGTCGTCCAATTATGCAACGTAACTTCATTTTACGACATAAAATTACTATGAGTGTTCGCAATTATTTTGATAGTTTAGACTTTATCGAAGTAGAGACACCAATGTTTGGGAAATCTACTCCTGAAGGTGCTCGTGACTATTTAGTTCCATCACGTGTTCATCCAGGTAAATTCTACGCCCTTCCTCAATCCCCGCAATTATACAAACAATTATTAATGATTGCTGGGTTTGAAAAGTATTTCCAAATTGCTAAGTGTTTCCGTGATGAAGACTTACGTGCGGATCGTCAAATGGAATTTACACAAATCGATGTTGAAATGAGTTTTGTTAATGAAGACGATGTAATTGGGGTTACTGAAGGACTAATGAAAAAAGTTTTAAAAGACGCTTTAGATATTCAAATAAAAACTCCTTTTAAACGTTTATCTTATGAAGAAGCCATGAACCGATATGGTAGTGATAAACCAGATACACGTTTTGGTTTAGAACTAATTGATTTAACAGATGTAGCTAAAAAAATTGATTTTTTGATATTCCAAAATGCTATCAATAATAATGGTTTAGTTAAAGCTATCAATATTAAAAATCAAGCCCATAACTTTAGCCGTAAGAATATTTCTGAATTAGAAGAAATAGCGAAACGCTATAAAGCAAAAGGGTTAATTTGGTTTAAATATGAAAATAATGAATTTAATGGTTCTCTTGCTCGATTTATAACTAATGATATAAAAGATGAACTAATTAATGTTTTAAATTTAGAAAATAATGACTTAGTGGTGATTGTTGCAGATGAGAAAGAAATCACTAATGTTTCACTAGGTCAATTACGTGTTCATTTAGGTAAGCAATTGAATTTAATTGATCCAAATGTTTTTGATTTCTTATGGGTTGTTGATTGGCCATTATTTGAATATGACGAAGAGACTAATCGTTATGTGGCTGCTCATCATCCATTTACATCTCCAAAAGATGGACAAGAAGAGTTAATGTTAAGTAATCCAAGTGCAGTAAAAGCTAAGGCCTACGACATCGTTTTAAATGGCTATGAATTAGGCGGAGGCTCAATTCGTATTCATAATCAAGAAACTCAAAGTAAAATGTTTAAAGCAATTGGACTAACTGAAGAAGAAGCAAAAGAAAAATTTGGCTTTTTCTTAGAAGCTTTACAATACGGAACACCACCTCATGGTGGAATTGCTTTAGGACTTGACCGACTAGTTATGATTTTAACTAAATCAAGTTCATTACGTGATGTTATTGCATTCCCGAAAACAAATAATGCTTTTGACTTAATGAGTGAAGCTCCAAACACTGTCTCACCAAAACAACTTGAAGAATTAAAAATTAAAATTGCTATAGACAATGAATAAACGTTTTGAACGAATTGAATATTTAATTAAGCCTGAAGGTCTTCAAATATTACAACAATCTACAGTTGCTGTTATTGGTGTTGGCGGTGTTGGTGGCGTAGCCGCAGAAGCCTTAGCTCGTTCAGGAGTGGGGACACTTATTATTCAAGATTTTGATGTTGTAGATATTACTAATATTAATCGACAAATTATTGCAAACGATAATACCATTGGCAAAGTAAAAGTAGATGTTCTTGCTAATAAACTACAGGAAATTAATCCTAATATTAAAGTTATTAAAATCGCAAATAAATATGGTCAAGAATCTAAAATGACTCTATTTAGTCATAAAATTGACTTCTTAATTGACGCTATAGATGATATTAAAGCCAAATATGAGTTAATTTGCAATTGTATATCACATAATATTAATTTTATAAGTTCAATGGGGGCAGCCAAAAAACTGTCTCCATTCAATATCATAATTGATGATATTAGAAAAACAAGTTATGATCCGATTGCCAAAATAATTCGGAAAAAACTACGAGATGATAAAATAACTTCAAAAGTAATGGTGGCATATTCCAAAGAAAAACCGCAAGAGATTCCAAATTTAGGTTCTTATATGCCAGTGACAGCTTCATTTGGTTTAGTATGTGCCCATTATTGTATAATGCAATTATTACAGAAAGGTGGCATAAAATAATGTTTTTAGCCAGCATAGTAATTCAAGGATTAATAATAGTTGGATTAGTTATCTTATTTTTACTAGTAACTATCCTAAATCGTAAAACAAAAACTCCAGATAATGTTGAACTACCTGAGCAATGCCGTACATGTGCATCATCAACTTGTATGATTAGTTTAAAAAAAGTTGAAGAAATGAAAAAAGAAATCCTTGAACAAATTCGTCAAGAATGCGAAATTGAGGATAAAAAATGAAAAAACGAACAGATTATATTGATTGGGATACATATTTTATGGGGGTTGCTTTGCTTTCCAGTTTGCGTAGCAAAGACCCTAATACACAAGTTGGTGCATGTATTGTTAATCAAGATAAACGTATTGTTGGGATTGGTTATAACGGTTTTCCCTATGGATGTGACGATGATGAATATCCTTGGAACAATGAAGGTGATTTTATAAATACAAAATATCCATATGTGGTCCATGCGGAGACGAATGCCATCTTAAATTCAACAACCTCCCTAAAAAATTGTACCTTATATGTTACTCTTTTCCCATGTCATGAGTGTTGTAAATTGTTAATTCAAAGCGGTATAAGAGAAATTGTTTATTTAGAAGATAAATATAATAATACTCCATCGAATATAGCAGCAAAGCGTATGCTTGCCTCTGCAAATATCTCTTATCGCAAAATTAAACCATTTTCGATAAAGATAGGTGATTAAATGAAAGCATATCTATTAAAACTTTATAAATCATTCCTTAATAGTAAATTAATTACAAAAATTTTTGTTATTCTAAGCTTAATTATTTATGCAGCAATTCTATCAATTACACTAATAAAAGTTGAATATGAAGTTATTATGCCAGGAGGATTAACTCCGGTAAGTGATTATATTAATATCGATACAGATAAAAAAATGGGCGAAGTATATACTGTTTCTGTATATACCAAACGTGAAATATCTTTATTTCAAAAATGGATAGGTAAACTAAATCCACATTTAGACTTAGAAAAATATGATCCTAAAAATGTTTTAACTAAGGAAGAAGATATTAAGCAAGGTGAAATTTATCGTAATTTAAGTATCAAATATTCAGTGATTGTAGCATATACCGAAGCAATGAAGAATAATCCTAATGTAAACATTACATATGAATTTACTGGTGCAGTAATATACCATAAATTTAAAAATACACCAAAAGAATTATCTCTTGGTGATACTATTACTAAAGTAAATGGGGAACCTGTTACAATTGATAATTACGAAAAAATTCTTCTTCGAAATAGTCCAATTGATACTGATACATGTAATGTTAACCAAAAGGAAATTACATTAACGGTAATTAAAGAAGGAAAACGAGAAGAAACCGATATAAAAGTTAATGATAATTGTAATAAAAAATATTTAATCGAAGCATTTTTATTGCCTGATTTTAATATTAAAGAAGCGACTCCTAAGTTTAATCAAAAGAAAATTAATAATTTAGGGCCAAGTGGCGGATTAATGCAAACTTTAGGAATTTATAATGCCTTAGTTGATGAGGACGTAACTAAAGGGTATCGAATCGTTGGTACTGGAACAATTAATCTAAACGGAACCAGCGGAATTATAGGCGGAGTCAAACAAAAAATAATCACTGCACAGTTAATAGATTTGCTTTATAATTATCCAATTGATATCTTTTTTGTGACTGCTGATAATTTCAAAGAAGCAAAATATATTTATGAGCGTCTTCCTAATCCATCATTTGAATTAATAGAAGTTAATTCATTTAGTGCTGTTCTTGAACATCTAAATAAGAAGGTGGCTAAGAAATGAAACAAAATCTTTGGAAAAAAGGACGGGAAGATTATAAAACTTTTTCAGATATTCCATTAAAAGGATTTAAAAGTACATTAGCATTTTTATTGAGTTTAGTATTGACAATAATAACTGTTTTACCACTTATAATACTTATTTATCAGTTATATTTCATTTTAGGATATCATCGCTTGTTATTACGTCTATTAATAATAATATCATGGTTGATGTTATTATTTTGTAATGGATTATCAAATTACTTTACCTTAGAATTAACGAAACACTATTATCCAAACGAGCCAAAACTGCAAAAATTGTCATCTAAAGCTATATTTGTTTATCAATCATTAAATATTGGATTTGCGGTAGCAACATTTATCATTTTATTTACAATCACAAACATTATTAAATAAGCACAATGAGGTAAAGAATATGACATTAGGAATTATTTTAATTGTATTATTAATTTTGCTAGATCAAATTACTAAAATAATCATTGATAAAACAATGAATTATGGTGAAAGTATTACCATTATAAAAGACTTTTTTTATATTACTTCCCATCGTAATACTGGAGCCGCATGGGGAATTTTCCAAGGCCAATTATGGTTTTTGATAACTATTACGATTATTTCCCTAGCTTTTTTTGCATATTTAATGAAAGACTTTGATTTAAAAAATAATTTTCTATATAGTATAAGTTTAATTTTAATGATTTCTGGGACTTTAGGAAACTTTATAGATCGAGTCTTTCGCGGTGAAGTAATTGATTTTTTACATTTTATTTTCTTCAAATATGATTTTCCAATTTTCAATGTTGCCGATATATGTTTAACAATAGGCGTTATTCTTTTAGCAATTTCAGTACTCTTTGGAAAGAGTGATATTTTATGGCTGACAAAAAAATAATTTATGAGTTAAATGAAAGTGAACGTATTGATAAATATCTAGCATGTACAATGCCGGATTATACCCGAACCCAAATTCAACAATGGATCATCGACGGATACGTAATGGTAAATGAAAAATTTGTAAAACCAAGCTATCAACTTAAGCTAGGCGATGTAATCGAAGTAAGAATCCCTGATCCAGTTCCTTCAGAACTAAAAAAGCAAAATATTCCGTTAGATATTTATTATGAGGACGATGATGTTATTGTAATTAATAAACCTAGTGGGATGGTTGTACATCCAGCCACAGGCAATTTTGAAAATACTTTAGTTAACGCATTGTTATACCATTGTGAAACATTATCTGAAATTAAAGGCCCAGCTCGGGCTGGAATTGTCCATCGTCTAGATAAAGACACATCTGGTTTACTAGTTGCTTGTAAAACAAACTATGCCCATCGCAAATTAGCTAAACAATTTGCCAATCGAACGATTACTCGTGAATATATCGCTATAGTCCATGGTGTAATTCCCCATAACTTTGGAAGGATAAATGCACCGATTGGAAGAGACCCAAAAGACCGTAAAAAAATGGCTGTAGTAGAAGATGGCAAAGAAGCGATTACAAACTTTACTGTTTTAGAACGATTTGATGATTTTACATTAATCTCCTGCAAATTAGAAACAGGGAGAACCCATCAAATTAGGGTTCATATGGCTTACATTGGTTATCCGGTAGTTGGCGATTTTGTATATGGACCGCGAAAAGTTGTTGGACGAATGGGGCAATTTTTACATGCAGCAAAACTCGGCTTTCATCATCCTCGAACTCAAGAATATCTCGAATTTAACGCACCATTACCTGATTATTTTCAGGAGTTTTTACAAAAAATATCGAATACTAATTCTTAAAAGTCCCTTTATTTCAAATGGATAAAATAAGGGGACTTTTAATAAAAAAAGAGCCGCTAAATTGCGGCTATTGTTTTTCTAAGATTTTGTATGCTTTCTCTAAATTTTTAAAGTTTAATTTGGCTATTTTACTTAAAAATTCAATACCTTGTTCAGAAAGTATTTTAGCGGCTAAAATATCAACTTCATGACCAGCTCCAGGAATTAATTTGTATTTGCATGCAGTAGATAATTTTTGCAAGTGACGTATATATAAATACCTAGCAATAATACTTGCAGCAGCAACCGCAATATACTTTTCTTCCGCCTTTGGAATCACTTCTACATTTTCAAATACTTTTTCTTCACTTTGTAAGTAATTAAAATATTTATCTTTTGTTGTAAAAGCATCAATAATAATATTATCAAATTGAAAGTTTTTATCAGTTAATTTATTTGTTAAATTGATAATAACATTATTGTGCATAATTGCTTTTATTTTATTTAAATTATAAAATTTACTTTGGATAAGTTTATTATACCTCTGATTATTAAGAATTAATGTACTATGATCGACAATCTTCACTAACCTTGGAGCTATTTCCATTATCTTTTCATCAGATAATTTTTTACTATCTTTAACTCCTAATTTTTTTAGCATTAAAATATTTTCTTTTGGAACATATACTCCTGAGACAACGATAGCACCAAAGAAATCACCTGTACCAACTTCATCAGTCCCTACCAATGATAAATTTAAATTAGGAATTAATAATTCCATTTTCTTAGTTTCATTTTTTTCATCTTTTTCAATATCAATTCCAAAAATATTAGCCCAATATTCATACAATTCAAAAGCTTTTGCCCCTTGAAATGTCGCCACATTCGTCTTATAGATAGTTAATGTTGTGCTATTGATTTTTCCCCTAAAAATGGTATAATCATTGGTAAGAGGGAGACGATATTTTTGATAAGCATTTAAAATTATTTTTATTTGTTCAGGAGATAATTTCAAGGTATAATTCATTTTATCAGTTCCTTTCGACTTTTTATTATATCACATTTTTTTTCAAATATCAAAACTAGGAAAGTGATGTTTATGATGCCAAAGATATATAAAACATTAGAGTTTGATAAAATTTTAGAATTATTACAAAACTATTTCGTCTTAGATAAAAATAAAGACGAAGTTTTTAGTTTTCCATTAATGAATGAAGTTGAAACAATTGATTACGCTTTAAACGAAACATTAGAAGCAACTAAAATACTACAACGGTTAGGGAGAAATCCTTTGTATTTTAGTAGTGATATAAGTTACTTACTAAGTAAAACTAAAAAAGATGGAGTATTATCTGTAAGTGAATTACTAGAAATAAGTAAGTTTATGGATAGTATCCGCGATACTTATTTATTTTTAGAAAACTTAAAAAATTATAATATTGAACATTTTTATTTCGAAAAATCTATAGAAAAACTAGAATATCTAAAAGACTTAAATTTAGAAATAAAATCAATAATTACTCCATATGGCGAAATTAAAGACGACGCTAGTCCAACTTTAAAGCAAATTCGTAAAACGATTAAGAACTTAGAAATTACTATCCAGAAAAAATTACAAGAAATTATTCAAAATAATGCATCGAAATTAACCCAAAAAACAATATCAATTCGTAATGATAGATATGTGATTGCAGTAAAGAATGATTTTAAAAATACCATTAAAGGGCTAATTCATGATCAATCTGCCTCAGGTGAGACAGTCTTTATTGAACCTCAGATAATAATAGAATTAAATAATACTTTAAATAATAATAAAGTAGCTGAAGAGCAAGAAATTAATCGAATTTTGCGGGGTATATCCAATAAAATTAAGATTTACTTTGATAGTCTAAGCCAATCCTATCAAATCTTATTACATTTTGATTTTGTATTTAGTAAAGCAAAATTTGCCTTGCAATTTGAATGTAATAAACCGATTGTCAATAAAGACGGAATCATTGACTTAGTTAATTGTTTCCATCCGTTGTTAAATGTTGAGACGGTTGTAAAAAATAATATTACACTCGGTAAAGATTATCAATGTATGATTATTACTGGACCAAATACTGGGGGAAAAACAGTATTATTAAAAACAGTAGGCTTGCTTTCTCTAATGACAAAATTTGGACTTTTAATTCCATGTGCTGAAAATAGTTATATGAATATTTTTGATCAGGTGTTTGCAGATATTGGAGATGAGCAAAGTATTGATCAAAATCTATCAACTTTTTCATCTCATATGACAAATATTATCGATATTATTAACAATGTAACAGAAAACTCTTTAGTATTATTAGATGAACTTGGGTCAGGAACCGATCCTGCTGAAGGAAGTAGTTTAGCAGTAGCCATTATTGACTATTTACTAACAAAAAAGTGTTTAATTATTACTACTAGTCACTATTCAGAATTAAAAGTTTTTGGATTTAATTCGGACAAAATTATTAATGCTAGTGTTGAATTTGACGTATCGACATTAAAACCGACTTATAAACTATTAATGGGAGTTCCTGGGCAAAGTCATGCTTTTCAAATTTCTAAACGTTTAGGATTAAAAGAAGAAATAATTAAACGTGCTGAAAATTATAGTTTTGAGCGAAGTGATAAATTAGACAAAGTATTAGAAAAATTAATTAGTCAAACTCATGAACTAGATCAAAAAATTAGCCAAGTAAACCAAAAATATCAAGAATATTTGGCGTTACAAGCAAAACTTGATCAAGAAATTAAACAAACTATTTTAGAACGCGACCAAATCTTACAAGACGCCAATAAGAAAGCTGAAGAATTAATTAAAGAAAAATTAGTAAAAGCCCAAGAATTAATTACCTATTTGCAATCATTACAACAAAAAAGTATTAAACCTCATGAATTAATTGAAGCCAAATATCAATTAAAACAAATTAAAGAGGAAAATTTACTTATTAAAACTACTGCACAAGATGAAGATTTTTTTGAAAATGAACAAGTTTTTATTCCAAAATATCAAACTTATGGTATAATACTAAAAGAAAATAAAAATAACACTTTTGATGTGCAAATTGGAAATGCAACGGTAAAATTAAATAAACAGGATTTGCAAAAAACATCAAAAGAAGTTAAAAATAAGCCAACTTCATCATCTATTACTAAAATAAGTAGTAATATTACTCGAAATGTGGGATTAAAATTAGACTTACGTGGAAAACGCTACGAAGAAGCAAAAATATTACTAGAAAAATATCTTGATGATTGTCTAGTATCCGGTTTGAATGAAGTAACAATCATTCATGGCTATGGCACTGGAACAATCCGAAATCTTGTCCAAGATTTTCTTCGAAATAATCCTCATGTAGAAAGTTTCCGATATGGTGATGGATCTGAAGGTGGCTTTGGAGCAACCGTTGTGAAAATAAAAAAATAAGAAAAGGAGTAGAAGAACATGTCAGTAAGAATAATTAATTCGAATGAATTTAAAAATGTTACCGCTAAAGGATTAGTTTTAGTTGATTTTTTTGCGACTTGGTGTGGTCCTTGTAAAATGATCGCCCCAATATTAGAAGAAGTGTCAAATGAGTTAAAAGATGTGGAAATAGTAAAAGTCGATGTTGATGAAAATTTACCACTTGCTGGGGAATTTAGAATTAGTGGTGTGCCAACATTAGTATTATTTAAAGATGGTCAAGAAATCGATCGTGTTGTTGGGTTTAGGGTTAAAAAAGATTTAATTAATTGGATAAAAAAATATCAATAATAAAAATCACTTCGGTGATTTTTTTATTTATAAAGTGTTTTACTATGTAATAATAAAATGATATAATACTACTATGAAAGAAGTTGATAATATGCGTTATATTAACATAATAAGTTATAAACACGATGGTGAATTACATCGTGTTTGGGAAAAAGCAATATTTTTATATGAAGAAGAAGATATGGTAGTATTAATCAATGATAAAGTAAAAGTAATCGATGGTGATGGTCGATATTGGAAAACACGTGAACCAGCAGTATGTTTCTTTTTTAAAAAATATTGGTTCAACGTTATTTCAATGATTCGAAAAGATAATATTTATTATTATTGTAATTTAAGTTCTCCTTATGTAATTGATTCTGAAGGGTTAAAATATATCGACTATGATTTAGACATAAAATTGTTTCCAGATGGTGAAATGGTTGTTGTTGATAAAGATGAATATCAATTTAATATTGATAATTTACATTATCCTGAAGAAATAACTAAAATAATAAACAAGCATTTAAATATTTTAACTGATATGATCAAAGAACGCAAAAAACCATTTAATGATGAATATGTTAGAGAATGGTATCAATACTATTTAGAGAAGGTGAATGAAAATGAAAGATCCACGCTTTGAAAAATTAGCTAAATTAATTGTTTCACATTCAGTTAATTTGCAACCTGGAGAACACGCACTAATTCGAGCTGATGTTGAAGCTATTCCTTTTGTAAAAGTGTTAGTTCGCGAAATCTATAATGCTGGAGCGATCCCACATGTTCGTTTAGGTCATGAAGAAATTAGTCGTGAAATATTAATGGGTGTCGATGACAAATACTATGATTTCGAAGCCAAATGGAATAAGCAAGTCTATGAAGATGTTGACGCTGTTATTTCGATATATGCAGAACTAAATGATAGTGCTACTCAAGATGTTCCATTTGCAAATAAAGTTTTAGCCGCAAAAAGAATGCGCCCAGTATCTGATATTATTATTAAACATAAAAAATGGACATTATTGAATTATCCTACATATGGACTTGCCCAAAAAGCAAAAATGAGTTATGATGCATTTTTTGATTTTCTATTCGATGTTTGTACAGTTGATTATCAAAAAATGAAAGAAGCTTTTATTCCATTAAAAGAATTAATGGAAAGAACTGATAAAGTTCGCATCACTGGACCAGGAACTGATCTAACCTTTTCAATTAAAGGCATTCCAGCAATCCCATGTTATGGAACTAATAATATTCCAGATGGCGAAATTTTTACTGCTCCAGTAAAAGAGTCCGTTAATGGCGTAATTCGTTATAATACAGCTAGTCCTTACCAAGGAATCGTCTTTAACAATGTAGAATTAACCTTTGAAAATGGTAAAATAGTTAAAGCAACAGCTGATAATCATCAAGATAAATTAGAAGAAATCTTCAACACCGATGAAGGCGCCCGTTACGTTGGTGAATTCGCTATTGGAGTAAATCCGAAAATTTTGCATCCAATGGGTGATATATTATTTGATGAGAAAATTGCTGGAAGTATACATTTCACGCCAGGGCAATGTTATGAAGGTGAAGCCGATAACGGCAATAAAAGTGCTATCCACTGGGATTTAGTGTTAATTCAACGACCTGAATATGGTGGCGGTCAAATTTATTTTGATGATGTCTTAATTCGTGATAATGGTATTTTCGTATTAGATACTTTAAAAGGATTAAATCCAGAAAACTTAAAATAAAAACTTATTTAAAACACTAGAAAATTATAGAAAAATATTGTATAATATGTAAAAAAATAATAAAGAGGTGTTGATAATTGATTCCGCTCAAGTTTTTGGCTATCTTTGATTTTTCTGAATTTGCTAAGATGCTTCCATTAATGATCCTAAATATCATTTTACTAGTCCTTTCAGCATTCTTCTCATCCGTCGAAACTGCTTTTTCAAGCGTTAATATTATTCGTTTGAGAAATTATGCCGAAGAGAAAAGAAAAGGTGCTAAAAAAGCAGTGTATATTGCGGAGAAGTTTGAGTTAACCTTGACAACAGTTTTAGTTGGCAATAACTTTGTTAACATCGCTGCAACCACCATTACTGCTTATATTATTTCAAGGACTATTCTAAATCCTACTATTGCGAATATTTTTAGTACCGTTTTAATGACAATTATTATTTTAATTTTCGGCGAAATTTTTCCAAAACAATATGGTAAAGAAAATGCTGAGAAATGGGCTTTAAAATCTGCAGGAATAATGTTTGTTATAATCAAATTTTTATATCCAATTACAGCAATTTTTTTATGGATCAAAAAACAAATTATGAAAAAGAAAAAAGATGACGAAGTTATGCCTTTTGTTACTGAAGATGAATTAGAAACTATTATCGATGTAATGGAAGATCAAGGTGTAATTCAGAAGGATGATGCCGAGTTAATTCAAAGCGCTATTACGATTAATGAAACGCGTGTGTATGATATTATGACACCACGAGTCGATATGGTTGCTGTTGATATTAATGATTCTATTGAAGATATAAAAAAAGTGTTTTTTGAACACCAATTTTCACGAATCCCTGTCTATGACAAAGATAAAGACAACATTATAGGTATTTTAAGTGAACGTGCTTTCTTTACCGCCTTACTTAAAGGCGAAAAAATTAATATCTATAACTTATTATCTGAACCATATTTTGTCTCTGAAAATATGAAAGTCGATGATTTAATTCGTGAATTACAAAGAACCAAAAAACACTTTGCCATTGTTTCTGACGAATATGGTGGAACAAGTGGTATTGTTACAATGGAAGACGCCTTAGAAGAACTAGTTGGCGAAATCTATGACGAATACGATGAAGTAGAAACAGATTCCCAAGCAATTATTGAAAAGGAACCAAATGTTTATTATTTATCTGCTGAAATTGAATTAGAACATTTATTTGAAACTCTTAAATTAGGTAATCCGCCAGATGTTGGATATTCTACATTGGGTGGATTTATCTATCAACTATGCGAAACGGTTCCTGAAGAAAAAGAAGTCGTTTACTATAATACCGTTTATGAAGAAAACGACTTGGAAAATCCAGTTCATATCGAATACCAATTAAAATTTACAATTGCTAAGGTTGAAAATCGTCGCATTCGTGAAGTCATTATGGAAGTAATTAGACTTGATGAAGATAGCAAAAAAACCGAAGATGAAAATAATCAAAATGGCCGTGAATAAACGGCCATTTTTTGTATTTTCCTTGAAATAATAAAAAAAATTAAATATAATATTATTCGATAAGTTAATGGGGAGCTTCGCAAGAGGCTGAGAGGTTATTAAGTTAACGACCCATTGAACCTGATCTAGGTAATGCTAGCGAAGGGATTAACTTATATTATTAATTGAATAGTGTAAGTTGATTCTTTTGCATTTTAGCATTCCTAAAAAATAATTAAAAGGAGGAATGTATAAAGTGCAAAACAAAAATGTTAGGTTTATTG
>LFRX01000027.1:53605-65165 GCA_001512985.1 Acholeplasmatales bacterium DTU056 | reverse complement strand
GGTAGTATTTCCCTTGTATTAGTGCCAATTATTTTTATGGCTTATCGTTGGGGTATTTCAGCTGGTCTTTTAACAGGTTTACTTGTAGGAAGTATTCAAATTATTTGGGCTGGTAGCGGAATTGTTCATCCAGTCCAAGTGTTACTAGATTATGTTTTAGCTTATACGGTAGTAGGATTTGCAGGTGTATTTGCAAGAAAAATTAAAGATAGTAACACTAGTAAAATAAGATTAATTTATACTAATCTAGGAATATTATTGTTTGGTCTTGCAAGAACAATCTTACATATTATATCTGGAATTGTTTTCTTCCTAAAACCAGCATCCTTAGATTTAAGCGATATTTTAGCCTCTCTTTGGGCATCAATGGCTTATAATTTTGGTTATATGATTCCAACGATTATTATTACAATGATTGTTTTATCATTAATTATTGAAAAACAAACTCAACTATTATACATCGAATAAAATGACAAAAAAATAGGAGGTTGCTTAAAATTTATCAAAAAGCAACCTCTTTTTTTGCGTATTAAAGAACATTATTTTTAAAAAGAAGAAGGATTAATTTTTTATATTTTTATACAAGCATCAAAAGCTAATCTTCAAAATAAAAATTATCAACTGCTTCTAGATAATCAATCATCGGAGCATATCCTTTGTTTACCTCAACACCCACTTCTGAAAAAATCTCTATTGAAATACTTTTTTTTCCATCCTGATTTTTTGATAATTGATAAAAATAATCAAAATCTTTAATATCCATTAAAAAAATCTTGTCTTTACACTTAAAATATACTAATACAAATGCAATTCCACCATGCATATCAACTTGTTTTAGATGATTAATTTGATGCAGTCCGATATGTTTAAAATCAAAACTTAAATTAAATGTTTCTTTAGCTTCAAAATCGATGTATTTTCCTCGATAAACACCATTATAATCAGTAGTTGATTTATTTCGATAATATGCTTCAATAATTCTTGCTTTTGTCCGCTTCGGATAATCAACGCGAACTACCTGAATAGGGGTTGGTTTTTTATGAATTACTGCTCTATTGTTAATTAAATAATATTCATTTGATAAATTAATTGCATTTTCAAATAACATTCCTAAATTTGTTTTCTTTTTTGTTTTTACATATGACTGTTTAGCATTAGGATATTTAATTTTCATATTACCACCTAATGAAAATTATATCTTATTTTCGGGAATTTTCCAAGTATTTAGTGACTGATAAAAAGTTTTTGACATAATATACTAGAGGGGATATTATGACATTAATTTTAGCTCGTAAAAATCATCCAAAAATATTTAATCAAGATCAATCTATTGTTTATTTAGAATCTATTTGTATGTTAAAACGAATTAAAGATAAAAACAATATAATTATCATTGATAATTTATCTATTAATGATGATGGAACAGTAGAAGAACTTGATTTTTTCTTTGAAGAAGTACTAATTAGTATTAAAGTGAAATTAATTATAACGAACACTATTAATCAAAAATTAATTGATATTGTCAAATTTCATCAAATACCTTTAATTGTAATCTAATTTTATGTCTTTTTCTCCTTTAAAAGGGCTAATTAATACATCTTGATTTTTTTGACTAAATAATGTAAAATAAATTGTTAAATATTTAATATTTGATGGAGGGAAAGATGATTCCTGATAAAAACACACTACTAGAAAGACAAAAAACTATTCGCAATTTCTCCATTATTGCCCATATTGATCATGGTAAGTCAACGCTTGCGGAAAAAATTGTCAGCAAGACCAATCGAATAAATATTAGTGAGATGAAAGAAAAAATTCTTGATGCAATGGATTTAGAGCAAGAGCGCGGAATTACTATCAAATTGAATGCTATTCAATTGTCTTATACTGCAAAAGATGGTCAAGAATATATTTTGCATTTGATCGATACCCCTGGGCATGTCGATTTTACATATGAAGTATCACGCTCATTAGCTGCCTGTGAAGGGGCTATTTTAGTAATTGATGCTGTTCAAGGGATTCAAGCACAAACATTAGCTAATTTATATCTTGCTTTAGATAATGATTTAGAAATTATACCAGTTATCAATAAAATTGATTTGGAGAATGCAGAACCGGAAAGAGTGAAACGCGAAATCGAAGATATAATTGGTTTAGATTCGAATGAAGTAATACTTGCAAGTGCTAAAGAAGGCATCGGTATTGATGAAATATTAGAGCAAATTATTGAAAAAATTCCCGCTCCATCTGGAGATCCTGATGCACCATTGCAAGCATTAATTTTTGACTCTACATATGACCAATATCGTGGTGTTATTCCACTAATTCGCATTGTTAATGGTACAGTAAAAAAAGGCGATATTATCTATACAATGTCAACTGGTCAACAATTTGAGGTTGTTGAAGTCGGAGTTTATACTCCAAAACAGGAAAAACGAGATTATTTAACTGTTGGCGATGTTGGGTATATTGTAGCATCAATTAAAGAAATTGAAGCTATTCGCGTTGGTGATACTATTACCTTAGCCACTAATAAAGCAGACGAACCGCTGCCTGGATATCGTCAATTAAATCCAACAGTATATTGTGGAATGTTTCCAATTGAAACAACAAAATATTTAGCATTAAAAGATGCTTTAGAAAAGTTAAAATTGAACGATGCAGCATTAGTATTTGAACCTGAAACTTCACAAGCGTTAGGTTTTGGTTTTCGTGTTGGTTTTTTAGGCCTTTTACATATGGAAATTATTCAAGAACGCTTAGAGCGCGAATTTAATGTTGATTTAATTGCAACTGCTCCAAGTGTTAATTACCATGTTTATTTGAAAAATGGCCAAATGATAAAAATTGAAAATCCATCAATGTTTCCAGATCCTACGAAAATCGAACGTATCGAAGAACCATATGTCATTGCTACAATTATGTGTCCAAATGAATATGTTGGTCCCGTAATGGAGTTATGTCAGAATAAACGCGGAATTTTCAAAACAATGACTTATATTGATAAATCTCGAGTATCAATTGAATATGAGATGCCACTTGCGGAGATAATTTATGATTTCTTCGACCGACTAAAATCTAATACGCGTGGATACGCTTCATTTGACTATCAATTAAGTGGCTACCGTGAATCCAACTTAGTTAAATTAGATTTCTTAGTTAATCATGAACGTGTCGATGCTTTAAGCATTATTGTTCATAAAGATGCGGCATATGCTCGTGGAAAAGCAATTACTGAGAAATTAAAAGATTTAATTCCACGTCAATTATTTGAAGTTCCAGTTCAAGCCGCAATTGGAAGTAAAATCATTGCCCGTTCAACTATAAAAGCTCTTCGTAAAGACGTATTAGCTAAATGTTATGGTGGAGATGTTAGCCGAAAACGTAAATTATTAGAAAAACAAAAAGAAGGTAAAAAGCGAATGAAAACAATCGGTACAGTCGACATTCCGCAATCCGCCTTCTTGGCTGTCTTAAAATTGGATGAATAATATGATTGAAGGACTATATATCCATATTCCATTTTGTAATGTCATTTGTTCGTATTGCGATTTTTATAAAATGCGGGCAAAATCAATTGTTAAAGAACAACTTGTTGATTATTTGATTGAAGAGTTATATCTAAAAAGAGAATATTTAAATGACTTACAAACAATCTATATTGGTGGGGGAACACCAAGTTCNNAAAATCAAGGAATTTACTATTGAAGCTAATCCTAACGATATAAACATCAATTTTATTAATCTAATTAAAAAATATAAGATAAATCGTTTAAGTTTAGGAATTCAATCATTTGATCGTCAAACTTTACAAATACTTGGACGTAATCATACTGAAGAAGAAGCAATTAACGCTTTATCATTACTTCAAAAAGAAAATTTTCCAAATGTTAATATTGATTTAATTTATGGCTTGCAAACAGATACTTTTGCAAGAGTAAAAAATGACATTGATATTGCAATTAAATATAATGTAAAGCACTTTTCAATTTACTCATTAATTGTTGAAGAAAAAACATTATTTGGCTATTTGTCAAAGAAAAACCAATTTCAGCGTCTTGATGATTTAATAGATGCCAAAATATATGAGCAATTAGTAGATTATCTACAAATTAATGGCTATTTACAATATGAAGTAAGTAATTTTGCTAAAATCGGTTATCAATCAATTCATAACTTAATTTACTGGAATAATAATCATTATATAGCTGTTGGTCCAAGTGCAAGTTATTTTATCGATAATACTCGTTATACTAACATCAATAATTTACAAAAATACTTTGATGGTGTAAAAAATAAAGATTTATGTTTTCTTGAAAAAAGACATTTAACAAAAGAAGATCAAATGATTGAAGAAGTAATTATGGGCTTTCGAAAAGTTGAAGGAATTAATAAAAAAGTTTTTTATAAAAAATACGGTATTAGTATTTTAGATGCTTTTCCTAAAATTAATAATCTTATTAGAAAAGGAATAATTATTGATAATAATGATTTTGTGCATGTAAGAAAAGATAAATTATTTGTTTTAAATGCTATATTAGTCTCTATTTTGTAATATACTTAAATAGGGGCTTTTATGTGCATAAGCGAAAAATAAACTTTTTACTTAATAATCAATTAATTACTTTTTTACTAGCTATTTATATTTGTGGATTTATATTTGGGGTGTTTTTTAAAGATAAACCAATCGCAGTTGAACTTGAAAACACTAATAAAACCTTTAGTACTTTTTTAAATATATTTTGTATGCACTATTGGTATTTCTTTGTGATTTGGTTAATGGGTTTATGTACAATTGGATTTCTAATTAATATTTTGATTAACTTTTTTCGGTCATTTGTGTTTGCAGTGGTAATTTCGACTGTAATTAAAGTTAGTTTTCGAGTTTTTATTTTGCTATTAATATCAGAAATAATAATCTTTTTACCAATCTTTATTTACCTTTTATACCTTTCTACATTTTTATCTATTAGTAACTTTTTAAATGTTTTTTCTAAAAAAAGAATTTTGGTTCCCTTTAATACAAAAAATTATCTTAATATAATGCTATTTATTACCTGTATGCTTATAATTTATAGTATAATATTATTGGTAATATAAGGATTTGATATTATGCAAGAACATTTACAAGAATACCGAATATATTTACGGGGAATATTAAATTTATCAGAAAGTACTACCAATAGTTATTATAATGACGTCGCACATTACCTTGAATTTTTAAAAAAATATCGAGGGATCGTTGACGTAAATGAAATAACTGTTGATGATATTAAGAGTTATCTAGCATCATTAAAGAAAAAACATTTAAAAGAATCTTCTGTATCACGTAAAATTACATCAATTAAAAGTTTCCATAAGTTTTTAAGTACAGAACGAATCTTAAATAAGAATGTTGCCTCTTTTATCCAAGGACCAAAAAGATCAAAAAAACTTCCTATTGTTATGTCAATAGAAGAAGTAACTCAATTACTCGAATCAATTAATGGAAATGATCCAACTTCCATTCGTGATCGTGCAATGATTGAGCTGGCTTATGCATCAGGGTTACGTGTGAGTGAATTAGTTAATTTAAAACTTACTGATTTACATTTAACAATGCAAGTAGTAAAAATATATGGGAAAGGCCGAAAAGAACGAATTGTTCCAATTGGTGAGGAAGGAATTAGCGCATTAAATCGATATTTAACTGAAGCGCGAATGTATTTTAATAAAAATAAACCTCAATACCGTGAGTATTTATTCTTATCTAAAAATGGACAAGCTATCACCCGCCAAGCTTTTAATCTGATTTTAAAACAACGGGCTAAAGAGGCTGGAATTACCAAAAAAATTAGTGCTCATACATTGCGACATTCATTTGCAACCCATTTACTTGAACAGGGTCTAGACTTGCGATACATTCAGGAATTACTTGGACATGCAGATATATCTACCACTGAAATATATACTAATATTCAGGATCAAAAACTAACTGAAATTTATTTATCAACTCATCCAAGAGCAAAGAGAGGTAGTTAAAATGAAATTTAAAAGAGTTTTTGTGATTGTTGCTGACTCATTAGGAGTTGGAGCGTTAGAAGATGCTTACAAATACAATGATGAAGGAGCAAACACACTTAAACATTTATCATATGCTAAATCCGATTTTCATATTCCAGTTTTAGAAAGTTTAGGAATAGGTTTTATTACTGATATTAATAACACCCGCCCAGTTGAAAATCCATTAGCATCTTATGGTAAAATGCGTGAATTAAGTGTTGGGAAAGATACTTTAACAGGCCATTTTGAAATAATGGGTCTAAAAGTCGATACGCCTTTCCCTGTGTTTACAGAAACAGGCTTTCCAAAAGAATTAGTCGATTTACTTGAAAAAGAAACTGGTCATAAGTTTATTGGGAATATTGCGGCAAGTGGTACGGAAATTATTAAAGAATTAGGAGAAGAACATATAAAAACTAAAGCCTTAATTTTATATACATCTAGTGATTCAGTATTACAAATCGCCGCAAACGAATCAGTAATACCTTTAGAAGAATTATATCGTGTTTGCGAAATTGCCCGCAAAATCACTCTAGAACATCCACAATGGATGGTGGGGCGAATAATTGCTAGACCATTCATCGGAACAAACCCTGAAAATTTCACTCGTACTGCTAATCGTCACGATTATGCTATAAAACCATTTGGTAAAACCACTCTTGATTTCTTAAAAGAAGCTGGTTATGATGTGATAGCAATTGGTAAAATTCGTGATATTTTTGATGGTGAAGGAATTACTGAATCAATCAAAACTAAATCTAATTTAGACGGTATGATGCAAACTATTGAAGTTGCCAAACGCGATTTTACTGGTTTATGCTTTGTGAATCTAGTCGATTTTGATGCTGTATATGGTCATCGACGCAATGCCTTAGGATATGCCCAAAGTGTTGAAGAATTTGACAAAACATTAGAAACACTTCTTCCATTAATAAAAGAAGAAGATTTATTGATTATTTGTGCTGATCATGGTAATGATCCACTACATCATGGAACTGACCATACTCGTGAATATGTTCCATTACTAGTTTACAATAAAAATCTTCCTTCTGTAAATTTGGGCATTAGAGAGACATTTGCGGATGTGGGATATACTATTTGTGATATTTTTGGTACTAAAAAGCCATCTATTGGATCAAATCTTTTAGATGATATTCTAAAAAAATAAAACTGTATTTTAAATACAGTTTTTCTTTATTATTGGAAGGTGCTCTATGAGTGAAATTATTATAATTGGTGGCGGCCCTGCTGGAATGATGGCTGCTATCAGCAGTAAATTACATCATCCAGATGCTAAAGTGTATTTATTGGAACGCAATGATGTTTTGGGTAAAAAACTTCGTCTTACAGGCGGAGGTCTTTGTAACGTTACTGCGAATGTCGATATTGAAACTGTTATTGCCAACGTTCCTAAAAATGGGCGATTTCTTTATAGTGCTTTAAATGAATTTGGACCTCAAAAAATAATTCAATTTTTTAATGAAAATAAATGCCCACTTATTGAAGAAGATCATTTTCGAATGTTTCCAAAATCTAATAAAGCTAGTGATATAATAGATACTTTTCTTAATGTAATGAATAAATTAAAAGTAAAAGTTTTTTATCAATCATTTGTACAAGATATCGACTTTAACAATAGAATTATTACATTACAAAATAAGACTATTAAATATGATACCTTAATTATCGCTACCGGTGGTGCAACATACACGCACACCGGTTCAGATGGTAATGGGTATGAACTAGCAAAAAAACTTGGTCATCAAGTTTCAAAAATACTTCCTGCAGAAGTTCCGCTTGTTTCAAATGATAAATTTATTCAAGATAAAACTCTTATGGGATTATCATTTAAGGACATTAATTTAAAAATTGTTCATAATAATAAAATAATTCGTTCTATTACGCATGACTTAGTAATCACACACTTTGGATTATCTGGTCCTGCTGCTTTACGCGCAAGTTACGATTGTATAAATCTTTTTGAACAGCAAGAAAAAAATGTAATAGTAAAAATTGATTTTCTTCCAAAAATTTCTCACTTAGAATTATCCATACTTTCAAAAGATGACTTATTAATTACACTAAATAACAATATTCCAAAACGATTACTTAGTTATCTAAAATCAATAACCTCAAATACTTTAGATTTAATTGAGAAAGTTAAAAATTTTCCAGTTAATATCACTCAAACCCGAGGAATGAAAGTAGCGTTTGTTACTAATGGCGGAATAAACCCCAAAGAAATAAATCCCAAAACAATGAAATCAAAACTTGATGTGAATGTTTCTTTTTGCGGTGAAATTATTGATTATAATGCCTATACAGGAGGTTACAATATAACTTGTGCTTTAGCAACCGGATATGTCGCTGGAAAATATGCTTTATAATTGCTTGCTAGAGAAGATTATTTTTAAAAAGATGAGTAATTCCTCATTAAAATTCTCTAGCAAGCAATTTTTTTCTTATAATCTAGAATATTTTATTTTTATTATCTTTAATAAATTGTCTAAAAATGTTATAATAATGATAATTAGGAGGGATTTTGTATGAAAGAATTAATTCAATTTAAACATAATGATTTTACTTTACCAGGATATGTATGGAAAAAAGAAAATGGAAATTATAAAGCTATTGTCTTAATAATCCATGGTATGGTTGAACATATTGCACGATATGATAATTTCGCGATTTTTTTAATGGAGAATGATTTTATTGTATATGGTTATGATCAACGAGGACATGGATTAAGTGTTCAAAATAAAGAAGAAGTTGGTCATATCGAAGCAAAAGATGGATTTAAAACTTTAGTTAATGATGTCAATTATGTTGTTAATGAATTAAAAAAACAATATCCTAATTTGCCATTATTTATCCTAGGCCACAGTATGGGCTCATTTATTGCTCAAGCTTATTTAATAGATTATAATCCGTCTATTAATGGTATTATTTTATCCGGTAGCAATGGCAATCCTGGAAAAATAATAAACATCGGGATTTACCTTTCAAATCTAATGGTTAACTTATTTGGATCAAATTATCGAAGTAAATTCATCTATAATCTAGTCTTTGGTGCTTATAATAAAAGATGTAAAACTCCAAAAAATAGACCTAATTGGTTAAGTCGTGATGAAAAAATTGTTCAAGCTTATTATGAAGATGAGTATTGTGGAAAGGTGTGTAGTGCTTCATTCTTTAGAGATTTCTTTAAAGGATTAAAACATATTTCGAAAAATTATGATAAAATCTCTCCTAAAATACCAATTTTAATTATTAGTGGAACAGATGATCCAGTAGGTCGTTACGGAAAAGGAATAGTGCAATTAAGCAATGATTTACCAACAATTAAAGATAAATTAACAGTTAAACTATATCCTAATGGTCGTCACGAAATGTTAAATGAAATTAATAAAGAAGAAGTTTATCAAGACATTTTGAATTGGTTAAATATGCAATTAAGTTAAAAAATTTGTCAATTTATTGCAATTTAATCGACAAAATATCCTAAATTTTAATTTCGACATTTTCCTACACCAAATTTTTTCGCAAAAACGATAGTAGTTTTATGCATTTAAATATGTTCATATTGATTTTTTGAATATAATTAATCATAATGGAGGGATAATAATGAAATCATATCGTAAAGAATTTGTAATTCATACTAAAACGCGTCGTGATTTTATTAATATTACAAGGATTGTAGAAGAGGCTGTTAAGGAAAGCGGTATCAAAGAAGGATTAGTGTTATGCAATTCAATGCACATTACATCAAGTGTGTTTATTAATGATGATGAAAGTGGCTTACATCATGATTTTGAAGTCTGGTTAGAAAAATTAGCGCCAGAAAAACCATATGAACAATACCGCCATAATGGCTATGAAGATAATGCTGATGCTCATTTAAAACGAACAATTATGGGAAGAGAAGTTGTTGTAGCTGTAACGAATGGAAAATTAGATCTTGGAACATGGGAACAAATCTTTTATGGTGAATTTGATGGTAAACGACCAAAAAGAATCTTAATTAAAATCATTGGCGAATGAAAATTTAAATATTAATAAAAACTTATATAAACCCATATTTCCCTTTATAATCGATTTATTTTATATAATTGTAAATTTATTAATCTAGAAATAAAAATTGATTATAAAGGAAATTTTTTTGTTTTTAATTATCAAGCATTAAAAAGCTTAATAAATCCATTTTATAGAAAACTAATTACAATTTACCTGTCTATTTAAAAATAAAACGCTCTAATAAGCAATTAAAATTATTTAAATCAAATTAAATTCTAATACGAAAAATTATATTGAAAATAAACCTATTGAACATTTCCACACATTTATAATATATTCGCATATTATCGAAATATATTTTACTTTCCATAATATATATTATCGGAAGTTAAAAAGGTTGCTAATTTATATGCGCGAAATGGTTCTTTTAAGGAGTATAGTGTCCCCTCTAATAATAAAAAACGACCGTATAAACGGTCGTTAAAATATTTTATCAACAACATTTAAATTGAGTTCTTTAGCAAATTTATACATTCCTAATGTTGCATTATCATGTAAATCTTTGATGGTATGAGCATCATCGCTTATAATTACTTGGGCGTTTCTATATTCATTACTAACTATTTTCCAAAATTCTAATCGTGGATATATCCATCGTTCTTCATTATTTTCATTTAAAATTTTTCCACGTCTTGCTCCATTAGCATTAATTTCAAGCAAGCAATTATTTTTAATAGCCGCTTCTATTATTATTCTACTTACTTTTTTGCAATGCTCATCCCATTTTGGATAACTAAACATAAAAATGTCTGGATGAGCTAGTATTCGAAATAATTTAGTATTTAATGCTTCTACTACAGTATACGCATAAAGATATATAGTTTCTTCATTCATACCCGAATATACAGTTACTACTTTATCATTTTGAAAGACGATATGTTGGCCTAAAATCAAATAATCTAGATAATTTAATAAATATTGATAATAATCTTTATGATCTGCTAAATATTCTACTTCTAATCCTTTATAAATTGTTATTTGATATTGATACTTTTCAATTGCTTCATTAAGTTCCTTTAGATATATTTGATGAAATTCATCAAGCGACATACGTTTTAATGAATTAGAAAAAATTGGCCCATGATCAGATATTCCAATTTCTTTATAGCCAACTTCAATAGCCCGTTTAATATAATCTTCAGGTTTTCCTTGAGCATGACGACACAAATATGTATGAGTGTGATAATTTGATGTAATCATTTAAATTACCTCTTAACTTTCAACTTTAATCCATTTTGCAGAACGTCCTTTACCAAGTGGTTTAATTTTACCCTCAGCTCGCAATTTCATTAAAGTCCGATTAATAGTTGATTCACTAACATAAGGATGTAATAATCGAATTTCTTCTTTTGTAAAGATAGTATCGAATTTTAAAACAGTATTTTCAATATTGTCAGATTTATTTATTTGTTGATCAAACGAGTAATTTTTGGCTATTTGCACT
>LFRX01000027.1:51708-53596 GCA_001512985.1 Acholeplasmatales bacterium DTU056 | reverse complement strand
CTGGCATTTTTTAATTCTTTTTGAAATTCCGAAAAGTTTTCATATAATATTTCAAAAAAACTAACATATTTAAACACTTCTAAATCAGCTTTTAAAAATAATAAATACAACAGCAAATAACTAGCTGTATCATTATGAGCGGTAAATGGTTGTAAGTTATAAAAATCTAAGAAAAAGTGCAGGTATAAAAGGATTGGTTCAAAACTTTCAGTTTCTATGTTTCGATAAGTATTATCAATAATTTCGTCAATAATTATACGCTTGCTTCGCATATTTTGACTTATTAGTGGTGACTTCTTTTCAAGAGTTACATAATCATATTTAATTGGAGCGTAGTGTGAATAAACATAATTAATAATATTTAAAACATCATTACTTTGATAACGCATATGTTGATAATTTTTTTGAATGCTCATTAAAGTTTCTTTAATATTACTGACGGTTGTTTCTTCTTTGGTACGTGGATTTGAGTCTTTAGTAATGATTAAACGCATTCTTGTATCAGTTAATTTTAGTTGTAAAATTTGAGACAAAAAGAAAGTATCCCTCTCAACAGTTTGGCTAATTACAACATCTATATCCTGAGCAAAAACTTCCGAAAAATATTTATTCATTCCAATATATTTATAAATTTTTGTTAATTGGATAATTACATCATTAGGAATAATAAGTCTTTCAATATTATTTATACAACTCATTAAGTCACCTTCTTAATATCTAGTTTTATTTGCTTACTAGAGAATCTTAATGATTAATTACTCATCTTTTTTGAAATAATCTTCTCTAGCAAGCAAAAAATAGCCCATTTTTAGTTAAAATCATTCATATTTCTAGCAAAAATAATCTTTTCCGGTTTGCCAATTTCTTTTAATGATAATTTACGTCCGGATGCTGCAGTGGCAAGACGAATTTCATTATATTCAATTCGTTTAAATCCTTCACTACCTATAATATAAATTCCTAAATCATCATTAGCATTTTGATGATTGATTATATTGGAAGAAACAACTCCTGCATCATATGATTTTGGTAAATTAATATATATTTTTCCAACATGATTTCGTTTACCTTTAGTTAATTCTTCTAATTTGAATCGTTTGATATTATAATTATCAGTTAAAATTACTAAGGTGTCTTTATTATTCATAAAGTGTGCTCCTACAACTGTATCATCAGGGCGTGAACGATTTTCAATAGCTTTTACCCCAAAAGAAGCTGGAGCCATAACACTAATTTCATTTGACTCATATCGACTAATATAACCTTGTCTAGTAATTACCACCACATCTGGATTTGGATCGCCCGGCTTAGTAATATCAACGCTAACCAACTCGTCATCCTCGCGGATTTTTGTAGCTCGTAAGGCTTTAGAATATCGTGTTGCTACCATATCTTTTAGTAAAGTTCGTTTTGTCAGTCCATTACGGGTTGTAAATAATAAATAGCGTTCTTCTTCAAAATTACTTATTGGAACTGTATAAATTACTTTTTCGTTTATTTCAATTGACACTAAAGTACTTACATTGTAACCTAAATCGCGATGGCGACATTCAGGAATTTTATGAACCGGTAAATAGATATAGTTACCTAAGTTAGTAAACATCAATAATGTATCAACAGTTGTAATATTAAATTCACCAACAACAAAGTCATCTTCTTTTAATTTTGTTCTTTCATTTTCTGCAAGACTATTATGAGCACGCATTGATAATCGTTTAATATATCCATCATTAGTGACGATAACTACTACATCTTCTTTAGCAATTAACTCTTCTACTTCAATTTTTAAGTCTTCCACTTCAGCTTCAATTACTGACTTACGTGGTGTCGATACTTCTTTTAAAGTTGCACGTAATTCGTTTTTAATTGTTTTAAGTAATACTTTTTC
>LFRX01000027.1:45800-51701 GCA_001512985.1 Acholeplasmatales bacterium DTU056 | reverse complement strand
GTCAAGCGATATAATTGAAGCATAACAATGGCTTCAGCTTGAATAGGTGTAAAATCATACTTAGAGATTAAATTTTCAATTGCGTCTTTTTTATTTTTAGAATTGCGAATTGTAGCAATGACTGCATCAAGAATTGATGTCATTGCAATTAACCCTTCTACAATATGCAATCTACGTTCAGCACTTTTTAATTCAAAATTTGAACGATTAGTAATAACCTCTTTTTGATGATTAATATATGTATCTAAAATATCCAATAATCCCATTAAAACTGGTTTTTTATTAGCAATGCAAACCATATTAAAGTTATATGTTGCTTGTAAGCCACCATATTTTAACAAGAAGTTACGAATATATTCATGATTAGCATCTTTTCTTAATTCAACAACAATACGTAGTCCTTCTCGGTCCGATTCATCACGAATTTCATTTATACCGTCAATTCCACGACTTGTACACACATCATTCATTCGCCGTATTAACACTGATTTATTAGTGTCAAAAGGAATTTCTATAATAATCAATTGTTTTTTACTTTTCGTTTCTTCGAATTCAATTTTAGAACTAATTATTATTTTTCCTCGACCAGTTTCATATGCTTCACGAATTCCATCTACTCCTTGAATAATTCCACCTGTTGGAAAATCCGGCCCTTTAACTATTTCCATAATTTCCTCTAATGTACAATTAGGATTATTAATACGATATATAACTGCATTAATAATTTCATCAATGTTATGAGGTGGAATTTCAGTAGCATATCCGGCAGAAATTCCGGTCGCACCATTAACTAAAAGGTTAGGGAATTTTGCAGGCAAAACGGTTGGCTCTAATTCTTCATCATCAAAGTTTGGAACAAAGCCAACAGTTTTTTTATTGATATCTTGTAATAAAAACTCTGCATATTTACTTAAACGTGCTTCAGTATAACGCATTGCTGCTGGAGGGTCTCCATCTATACTACCACTATTTCCATGCATATCAATAAGTGGTAATCTCATTTTAAAGTCTTGTGCCATCCGTACTAATGCATCATAAACTGATGAATCTCCATGTGGATGATATTTCCCAATAACTTCACCAACAATACGAGCACTTTTACGATATGGACGATTTGAAAACATTCCAAGTCGATACATTGCATATAGAATTCGACGTTGTACAGGCTTTAATCCATCACGAGCATCAGGTAATGCTCGGTCTTGAATAATATAACGTGAGTAGCGAGCAAATCTTTCACCTACGATTTCTTCTAAGTTTTCTTGAATAATTCGTTGACTTACGAATTCTTCTATTTTTTTAATAGACTTTTTATTTTTATCATTCGAATTCATAAGGTTCTACTTCCTCCAATGTGAAATTATCCTCATTTTCAAATACAACATTACTTTCAATCCACTCACGTCTTGGCTCAACATCATCGCCCATCAAAACTTCAATACGTTCTTCAGCTTCAAGCAAGTCTTCAATTTTAACTTGTATTAATGTTCGAGTTTCAGGATTCATTGTTGTTTCCCATAATTGGTCTGCATTCATCTCCCCTAAACCTTTGAAACGTTGAATACTAGCATTTTTATAGTTTAATAATTTAGCTCTTAATTCATCATCATCCCAAGCATATTCTATTTTATCTTTATGAGTAATTTTATATAAAGGTGGCTGCGCAATATAAATTTTACCTGCTTCGATTAATTCACGCATATATCTAAAAAAGAAAGTAAGTAATAATACTTGAATATGAGCACCGTCATCATCGGCATCGGTCATAATAATTATTTTATCGTAATTGCATTTATTAATATTAAAATCAGATCCAAAACCAGCACCGATTGCAGAAAAGATGGACATGATTTCTTCATTTTTCAATATCTCATCAGTTTTGGCTTTTTCAATGTTAATTATTTTTCCACGCAAAGGTAAAACAGCTTGAAAACGACGGTCACGACCAACACGAGCACTACCACCTGCTGAATCCCCCTCAACAATAAATAACTCATTTTTCTTAGGATCACGATTTTGGGCAGGAGTCAACTTACCAGCTAGATTAGTCGGTTTAGAAGTTTTTTGTTTAATCATGCGAACTTCATCGCGGGCTTTACGAGCAGCTTCGCGGGCTTTTGAAGCACGAATCGCATTTTGAATTAATGTATTGGCAATTTCTCCATTTTCCGCAAGATAAAACTTCAATTTTTCCGTAACAATCGATTCAACAGTATTTCGGGCTTCTGGTGTTCCTAATTTGTTTTTAGTTTGCCCTTCGAATTGTAAAATTTTCTCTTCAATACGAACGGAAATAATGGCAGTAATCCCTTCGCGAATATCTACACCATCTAGATTTGGATCACGATCTTTTAAAATTCCTTTCATTCGAGCATAGTCATTAAAAGCTTTAGTAAGTGCGGTTTTGAATCCAATTTCGTGTGTACCACCGTCCCGAGTACGAATATTATTAACAAAGGATAAAATATTTTCTGAATATTGTTTATTACAGTATTGTAAAGCAGCTTCAACTTCTATTCCATTAGCTTGTCCTTCTAAATAAATCGCATCATGAAGAACTTCTTTATCTCTATTAATATCTTTTATAAACTCAACAATTCCTTCTTTAAATAAGAATGTATCTTGTTGTCCGGTACGTTCATCGATTAAATCTATTCGTAACCCTTTTACTAAAAATGCCGCTTCTTTTAATCGCTGATATGTTGTTTTATAATCGATGATGGTTGTAGAAAAGATTGTTGGATCCGGCTTAAATTTAACGATTGTTCCAGTTTTTTTAGTATCACCAAGAATTTTTGGACGATAAATTTTTTGTCCACCATTTTCAAATTTTTGGTAATATATTTTTTTGTCTCGATGGATAGTTAATTCAACCCATTCACATAAAGCATTAACAACGCTGGCTCCAACCCCATGTAATCCCCCAGCAACTTTATATCCCCCAGCTCCTTCAAATTTTCCTCCAGCATGCAAAGTACAGTAAACAACTTCTGGGGTTGGCCGTCCTGATTTATGCTTACCAATAGGAATACCACGACCATTATCCTGAATCTCTACAATATTCCCTTTATGAATAATTACTTTAATATGATTGGCATATCCTGCTAAAACTTCATCAATGGCATTGTCAACAATCTCCCACACTAATTGGTGAAGACCACGTGAATCAGTTGATCCAATATACATCCCAGGTCGTTTACGAACCGCCTCAAGTCCTTGTAATATTTGAATCGAGTCTTCAGTATAAAGATCCTTAGTTTTCGCCATTTTATTACCTCGCATTCTTTCTTATAATTATATTATATCATAATATTCTTTAAAAATAAAGAGAAATTTTAATAAAATAAATATATTCATATTACTGACTTGAGTATATTTAACGTTATAATTTTACAAAAATCTGCAAATATGTGTTTTTAATCTAGCTGGTAAATCCAAAAATATATTAGATAACTTGAAATATTGCTCTAAATTTATATAATATGCTTATTCCCAATATTCTCTCTTGAATTGACATATTGTCTATGATATAATTACGTATAATTGAAACTGAAAGGTGAAACTATGATTAAGTACTTACTTCTAATTATTGCATATTTAATTGGTAGTATCCCATTTGGATTAATAATTAGTAAACTAAAAGGTATTGATATTCGTCAACATGGTAGTAAAAATATCGGTTCTACCAATGTCGCTAGAGTTTTAGGTTTCAAATATGGCTTAATTGTTTTATTATTAGATAGCCTAAAAGGCGCGATATTTGTAGCTTTGTTCACATTAAAAATATTACCCAACGAATATTGTTTGATAAATCCAATTATCTACGGCCTTGCTGCAACAATCGGTCATTCTTTTTCAATTTATTTAAGATTTAAAGGCGGTAAGGCAGTAGCTACAACTGCTGGAACTTTGCTAGCTTATGATCCAATTTTACTAGTAATTGCTCTACTAGTATTCTTTATAACAGTTCGCATTACTAAATATGTATCATTAGGCTCATTATTAGGTGCTGCAACTGCTCTAATTTTATCTATTGTTTTTACTTTGGTTGACATTTATACTAATATTTATCAATATCCTTACGAAAAAATATATTTCCCATTAGCGACTTTTGCTTTGACATTACTAATTTTATTGCGTCACCGTAAAAATATTGAAAAATTAAAAAAACAAACAGAAAACAAATTTGAAATAAAATAAACTCCTTTTTCATATGATACTCTTGAAAAAGGAGTTTTTTAAATTAAAAAGGGTCAATAAAGACCCTTAACTTATCCATTTAAGTAAATTATTTGGCTTGTTTCATTTGATTCATAATTTGACGAATTTGCTTTTCAGATGGTGTACGTCCCATTTGTTGGAACATAACGCGAATCATTTTTTCATTAATTGGAGGGTTTTTTTCCATATATTTGCTTATAATAGCGCGGGCCGTAAAAAATCCTCCAGCAAATGCTGCTAAAATTACTAATACAAGAATCAATATAAATATCCAAATTTTTATTGTTAACATCGTATTTCACTCCTATCTTAATACTAGTGTAATTTTATCACTTTAAACTCAAAAAAGCAACATTTTTTATTCGTGTTCAAAAATAGTTTATATATGAAAACATTTTACATTCGAAATATGTCTAAAAGTGTCAAAAAAGTATTTACTTTTCACCCCTCTTTTGATAAGATAAATATGTAGTGTGTGTGAAGGAGGTTTTTTATAATGCCAAGATTCATTACTGATAGTTGTATCGCTTGCGGTAGTTGTGCCGCTGAATGCCCAGTTGATTGTATTTCTGAAGGCGATATTTATGTAATCGATCCTGAATTATGTATTGATTGTGGATCATGTGAAGAAGTTTGCCCAGCAGATGCAATAATTGAAAAATAACATATAAAAGAAGCGAATTAATTCGCTTCTTTTATTTTTATATAACGATAAATGGGTCAGTATTAACATTCGTTAAATAAATAGGTATTTCTAAAAATTTCTTTTGTAATTGGACTATTAAATCATCGAAAACAAATTTTTCAACACCATGTGATACTTCAATTAATGAAAAATCGTTTGTAATCGCGTAATGTGCGCTGTGGTGGCTAACCTCACCAGTAACTAATAAATCACATCCTAGGGCAATTGCGCGGTCTATTTCAGAAATTTTACCACCACTTCCACCAATCACAGCAACTTTTCGAATGATTTTATCAAAATTTCCGACAACTCTTACCCCACTCAAATTTAAGGTTTTTTTTACAAAATTAGCATAACTTATCAGACATTGCTCTTGAATTAATCCATATCGTATAAAATTATCTGGAATTACATCCTCTTCTTTTGGCTGATAATCAATAAATCCTAACCGTCTAGCTAAACTATCATTTACTCCATTTAAACCCACATCTAAATTTGTATGCATAACATATACTGAAATTTGATATTTAAATAATAAATTTAATATTTTCCCAACCGATGAGGTAAATGTGATTTTTTGTAATGGGTTAAAAATAAATGGATGATGAGTGACAATTAAATTAGCATTCTTGTTTATAGCTTCAAGAACGACATCTTCTGTTAAATCAAGTGATAATAAAATACCCGTTAATTCTAAATCACTATTTCCAATTTGAAGACCAATTTTAGTATAATCAAAATCGCTAGCTAAGTGAAGTGGAAATAATTCTTCTAAGTATTTAACGACATTCTTTACCTTCATGTATTATCTCCTTAATCATCAAAGATTCTTTTTTTAGTAGATGTGTTTTTTCTAAATTATGATCTAAACGGTTAATTAGACTTGATAAATATTGATATTCTTGTTGCCATTTTTTAACGAAAACTTCTCCTCTTTTTTGAATTAACAATGGCCCAAAAGTTAATTCTTCTTCAGTATAAATAATGGTTTCTTT
>LFRX01000027.1:33291-45758 GCA_001512985.1 Acholeplasmatales bacterium DTU056 | reverse complement strand
TATTCTTGAGCCCATTTTCGGACATCATATTGATTTCGATTTGGTTGTAATATCAAGCGTTTAACATTTCGTAATTTATCAATGTCTTTTGTTAAAATATCAACTATCGCATTTCCCCCAAGTCCGGCAATAATCACAACTTCAACGCCAATATCTAAATCTTCTATTCCATCCGATAAACTAAATTGCACTTTGTCATAGAAATCATATTTTGCGATGTTTTGACGAGCATTTTCTAAAGGCCCTTGTTTATTATCAATTGCCTGAGCAAATTCAATTTTATGACGTAAAAAAGCATCAATAATTAAATATCCATGGTCGCAACCAACATCGGCAATTTTCTTATAAGGTTTTATAAATGAACTTAGAGTTTGAATCCTTTTTGAGAACATATCCATCACCTAACTAATTTTATCATAATGAATGTTTTTTGTCTATTTATAAAAATGATAATAAAAAGAAAATGTAAATAGGTTTTTTTATTTACATTTTCTTTTGTGGGGAAAATATGTAGTTTATTGCTTATATTGACTTAAACGTTTTTGACGAGTTGGATGACGTAATCTTCGAATTGCTTTTGCTTCAATTTGACGAATACGTTCGCGGGTTACTCCAAATTCGCGGCCAACTTCTTCTAACGTATGAGCTCGTCCATCATATAACCCAAAACGAAGACGTAATACTTTTTCTTCGCGTGGTGTTAATGTTTTTAGAACATTATCAATTTCTTCTTTGTATTTTTCATTTATTGTATAATCTAATGGATTCAATGTTTCAGAGTCATGAACAAAATCACCTAATGTAGAATCGTCTTCTTCACCAATAGGTGTTTCTAAAGAAACTGGTTCTTGGGCAATTTTTTGGATTTGTTGAACTCGTTCGACACTAATTTTCATTTCAGCCGCAATTTCTTCAGGAGTTGGCTCACGACGTAATTCTTGCGTTAATTTACGTTGAGTACGAACTAATTTATTAATTGTCTCAACCATATGAACTGGTATGCGAATAGTTCGAGCTTGATCAGCAATCGCACGAGTTATTGATTGACGAATCCACCATGTAGCATATGTAGAGAATTTAAAACCACGCGTATGGTCGAATTTGCTAACAGCTTTCATTAAGCCCATATTTCCTTCTTGTATCAAATCTTGGAATTGTAGGCCACGGCCTAAATAACGTTTTGCAATTGAAACAACTAAGCGAAGGTTTGATTCAATTAGAATTTCACGTGCCTCTTGGCCTTCATCTATTGCATTTTGTAATTGTTCTATTTGTTCAGAGCTTAGTTCTATATTATTATCTTTACAATGTTTAAAATATTCTTCAGCTTTAATTCCTTCTTGGACTTGACGAGCAAGTTCTAACTCGCGGGTTGTACTAAGAAGTGGGATTTGTCCAATTTCACGTAAATACATTTTAATCGGATCATCTGTAGTCGATGAAGATGAATAAGTGGCAATTTCATCTATATCTTTATTTCTTAAGTCATTTTCAATATCAAGTGAAAACTCATTAAATTCTTTATCATCCTCATCAAAATCTTCGAATTCATCTTCTTCGAATTTTTCAATATCAACTTCATCGCTAGGAATGATATATTCATCAATATCGTTATCTTTAACTAAGTCGATTCCTTCGTTTTCTAATAATTTTGTAAATTCATCAAAATCTTCACTTTCTTCATCAATAATTTCAATAACTTTATTGACTGCAATATATCCTTTTTTGCGTCCTTCTTCTAATAATTCTAATAATTTTTCATTTTCGTAAACCATTTCACCACTCCTTATTAATTTTTATTTTGACCCGATTTTACGACTTTTATTAGACTACTTTTAATTTTACTAAAGCGAAGTAAATCTTGTTCGTCTAAGTCATCTTCTTGAATTAAAGCTTGCTTATGCTCTTCATAAATTTGTCTTTTGGTTTTATAATCTTTAACTTCAGAAACTAGTTCAGGAATAGTTAAATTATATATTTCATCCAAACCATTTTTTAAAATATCAGTAATTAATTCTAATTGACTTTCTGAAAGCATCTTACTAAAAATTTCATGGTCCATCATATCATATTTATAGTAATAATCATTAACCTTAAATAATAAAGCCCGTTGATTACGATCAACATAATGATTATCAAGTGAATTAATTATTTCTCGACAAGCTTCTTTGTTTTGATATGCCATAATTATTAAAAACTTCTCAGCAAGCAAATATTTTGTATTTCTTTCTTTTAATTTAAAGCGTTTAGGAGTATGTTTAGGAATAAATGGCTCAGTTGGTTGAAAATATATGCGATTCTTCTTAAAGTCATTTTGTAAACTTTCAAAACTTACTCCTAAATCAGTACTCATTTTATTTAAATAAATTTCTATTAAGACATTCGAGTTTAGCTTACTCAAAAATCTAAACACATTTCGCTTAAATAATTCAATACTTGTTGGATCATCTAGCGATAATCTTCGCTGCTCAATAAGATACAAAAAATCAATACTACTAATTTGATTATTATTTAAAAACTCATTTAGTTTTTGTGCACCATACTTGTTAATATAATCATCAGGGTCCAATCCCTCTGGTAATGTACATACTTTAACACTTAAGTTAATTGATGCTAATATATCAATGGCTCTTTTAGTTGCCTCAATTCCAGCTTCATCACCGTCATAACAAATAACCACATTTTTAGTTAATTTTTGTATTGCCTTAGCTTGATCAATTGTTAAGGCAGTTCCCATTGAGGCAATAGCATTTGTAACATTAGCACGGTATGCTGCAATAACATCCATAAATCCTTCAAACAAGAAGACTAAATCTTTCTTCCGAATTTCAGTTGCGGCACGATGATAGTTATATAAAATTTGACTTTTTTTGAAAATTACTGATTCAGGAGAATTTACATATTTATGCTGTTGATCACCATCTTGATAAATTCTTCCGCTAAATCCAACAACATTTCCATTCAAATCTTCAATCGGAAACATTATTCGATTTCGAAATACATCATAATAGGAATCTTTGTTACTTTTGATAAGACCTAATTCGATTAAGTCTACAGGCAAAAAGCCTTCTTTTGTTAATGCTTGATATAATAAATTGTTTTCATTTAAACTTAAGCCAATGTTAAATCTATTTATTATATCGTTATTTAATTTTCTCTCATACAAATATTTTAAAGCATTTTGACCATCTTTTGCGTTATGAAGAACAAATTTGTAAAATTCAGTCGCTTTATGCATAATTTGGTAGTATTTTCGGTTAACTTGTTCTTGAGGGTTTTCCGAAACATTAATATCAATTCCAACTGTTTTAGCGACTTTTTGCAAAGCTTGCATAAAGGAAATATTTTCAATTTTTTGCACAAAAGTTATTGCATTTCCCGTCTCTCCACAACTAAAACACTTAAAAATCTTCTTATCTTCTGAAACAGACATTGAGGGGTTTGTATCATCATGAAAAGGGCATAAACCAAAATAGTTTTTACCACTTTTCTTTAATTCAACATAGTTATTGATAACATCGATGATACTTACTTTTTGAAGTATCTCATCGATTTGAGTTTTGAAGTCTTTCAAATTAAAACCCCCATATTATTATATTTTTTGATTCAAATATGCTACTAACTCCTCGATTTTAATTCTTTCTTGAGCCATAGTATCACGATCGCGAACTGTTACACATCCATCTTCCAAAGTTTCATAGTCAATAGTAACACAGAAAGGTGTCCCTATCGCATCTTGGCGACGATAACGGCGACCGATATTGCCACTAGTATCAAAATCAGCCATAAAATGTTTAGCTAAATCATGATATACTTCTTTAGCTTTCTCAGTAAGTTTATTTACTAATGGCAAAACAGCTACTTTATAAGGGGCTAAACGTGGTTTTAAACGTAATACTTCTCGAGTTTCCCCGTTTTCTAAAATTTCTACATCATAAGCATCATTAACAATAGCTAATAATAGACGTTCAACACCAACTGATGGTTCAATTACATGAGGAATATATTTTTCGTTTGTTTCTGGATCAAAATATGTTAAATCTTCTTTAGAATGTTCTTGATGAACTGTTAAGTCGTAATTTGTTCGATCGGCAATTCCCCATAGTTCTCCCCAGCCGAAAACATATTTATACTCAATATCAGTTGTAGCATTAGAATAGTGGCTTAGTTCTTCTTTACTATGGTCACGTAAGCGAATATTGTCTTTTGATAGACCTAGTTCTAGTAAAAAGTTCACACAATATTTTTTCCAAAATTCAAACCATTCTTGATTTGTTCCTGGTTTAATGAAATATTGCATTTCCATTTGTTCAAATTCGCGAGTTCTAAAAATAAAGTTTCCTGGAGTAATCTCATTACGAAAACTTTTACCTATTTGACAAATTCCAAACGGAAGTTTTTTTCGTGAAGTTCGTTGCACATTTTTGAAGTTGATAAAAATTCCTTGTGCCGTTTCAGGACGTAAGTATACAATGTTTTGTTGATTCTCAATAACGCCCATATAAGTTTTAAACATTAAATTGAACTTACGAATGTCAGTAAATTCACTACTTCCGCAACTAGGACATTGTAAATGGTGTTCTTTAATATAGGCGCTCATTTGATCGTATGTCCACCCATCAGGTTTAACTTGTCCATTAGTTAAATCTTCAATAAATTTATCTGCACGATAACGAACACCACATTTTTTACAATCTATTAACGGATCACTAAATCCAGCAACATGTCCGCTGGCATGCCACACTTGTGGATTTAGTAAAATACCACTGTCAAGTCCAACATTATTAGGAATTTCTTGCACAAATTTTTTCCACCAAAATTGTTTTATATTATTTTTTAACTCAACACCTAATGGACCATAATCCCATGAGTTAGCAAGTCCACCGTATATTTCACTTCCTTGATATACAAAGCCATGATGTTTTAAATAGGCCACTAATTTTTCCATAGTCAATTCTTTATTTGACATACTTACAATTCATCTCCTCATTTTACAATTACAAATTATAATAGCACAATTTAGCAATTTTGTAAAGCAACAAGTTTTGCTAAAAAGCAATTTTAGATAACAAAAAAATTGAAAAATGCTAATTATAGTCTCCATAAATATAGACGTTTAAGTCGCATTTTTTCTCCGTTTTTTTAAAAAAATTTTTAATTTTTTATTATTTTACAATATAGCCAAAAAATAAAACCTGCGTAAGCAGGTTTTATCTTTTTCAAGAAATAACTAATTATTTTGAAAAGTTATCATAAAGTTTAGTTAAAGCTTTGAAATAATGAGAAACTATAATTGTTACTGCAGCAACAGCATCGCCTTCATTAGCTTCAATTTTACCATTGTTATTGATAAATGGTTCAAGTTTATTAACACCATTTTTCAATACAAAATCAGAGATGATGTTGGCTTGTTCAAACCATTCTAATAAGTTGTTATCTTTTAAGAATTTTTTATAGTTATTAATACCTTCAGTAGTTTTTAAATCAAAGCCAGCACCTTCTAGATTATTGTGCATACCATATTCATATTGTTTTTGTTGTTTAGTTTTAGCATGCCATGTGAATTTACCAGTTTCTTGATCTGTATCACCTTGAAGAGTATCAAGTTTTAATGATGTAAATTTGCCATTTTTGTCTACTTTAGCTTCAGCCCAAACAACATCTGAACCGTTTATAGCTAAAGCAATAGCAAGACCTTTTTTAGCATTTTCAATAGCTTTTTTAGCTACTTTTGTATAGTTATCGACAATAGTTACATTAGCAATATTGTCAAAATAACCTTCGTCGTCAACTTTAACAGCGTCAACGCCTTTTTCTAGCCAGAATTTTTCAACTAATTCAGCTTGTTCAAACCATTCTAATAAGTTATTATCTTTTAGATACTTTTTGTAATCATTAATACCTTCTTGAGTGTCTAAATCAAATCCGGCATCTGGATTATTATTGTGCATACCGTATTTGTAACCTTTTTCTTTTTTACTTTCAGTGTTGAAAGCCCAAGCTTTAGATCCGCCACGGCCAGTAGTTTGATAACTTTGAACTGTGTCAATGTTAAATTTAGTAATTTTGTCATTTTCAATTGTTACTTCTACAATAACAAGTTCTGGACCACCAGATTTTGTTGTTTTTGTTTCGAAAGCTGTGAAAACACCGTCTGCTGCATATGTACGTTTTTTACAAGCAGTACCGGCAAACATAAAAAGTGCCAATACTAAGAACAATAAGAAAATTTGTGAAAATTTTCGCATAGTTTTTTTTTTCCTCCTTATAATAGTTTTTAAGACATAATAATTATACCATAATTTATTTTTTTTGCAATGTTATTTTCATAAAATTAAAATGTAAATGTTTACTTTTTTGACATATGAAAACAAAAAGTGCGAAAGCATTATTGCATTCGCACTCAATATATATTATTTTGCTTTTTCTTCTTGTAATTCTTTAGAAACTTGAGCCAGATAAGTTTTAATGCGATCACGCATTTCTTGTTTTCCTGGACGACATTGTTCAGGAGTTCCTTTACCACTAACAATTGCTTCCGCAAGCCCAGCACATCCTGGGTGCCCACAAGCACCACAGTTAATACCAGGTAACATACCTAGTACATCTTGTACTCTAGTATCAACTTCTACATATAACACTTTTGAAAGATATGCGATTAGTGCTCCGAAGAAGCCACCTAAAACAACTAATAAGATAATTGGTACTAAAATTTCTTTCATATTAAATCACACCTGCAAATCTAGCAAAAATCATTGCCATAATTCCAGCAGTAATCATTGCAATTGGCACACCTTTAAATCCATCAGGTATCGGAGCATTTTTCATTTTTTCGCGTAATGTAGAAAAGATGTACATGACGAATAAGAAACCAACCGCTGAAGCAAATGAATAGATTAATGCAGATAGGAAAGTATACTCATCAGTAGCAACGATAGTCGCTAAACCTAAAACTGCACAGTTAGTAGTAATTAGTGGTAAGTAGATACCTAATGATTTATATAATGTTGGAGACACTTTTTTAGTAAACATTTCGATAATTTGAACTAAAGAAGCTATTACTAAAATAAAGACAATAGTACGCATATAAACAATATCAAATGGTTTTAAAATATATGTATATAAAACCCATGATACTACTGATGATAAAGTTATAACGAAGATAACCGCAAGGCCCATACCAACTGCTGAATCGCGTTTACTTGAAACCCCCATGAAAGGACAAATACCTAGGAATCTAGATAACACAACGTTTTGAAGAAGGATGGCCGAAAAGGCTAATGTTAAGATTTCACCTAATGTCATTTTTTATTCACCTCGGTTTTTTTCATTCTTTTTGTGCGAATAGTCGAATATATTCCTAGTAATAGTCCTAACACAATAAATGCGCCAGCAGGTTGGATAAAGAAGTTTGTAAATATCGGAAGTGTTTCATTGCTTCCAAATAATTTATTTATATCTAAAACTAAACTTCCCCATACTGTAATTTTTCCAGAGCCAATTACTTCACGGATAATTGAAATTACTATATGAACTGATGCATAACCAATTCCCATACCTAATGCATCAACAACTGATGATAATGGGCCATTTTTTGAAGCGAAAGCTTCTGCACGACCTAAAATAATACAGTTAACAGTAATTAATGGAATAAAAATACCTAAACTTTTGTGAATTGCCGGTAAGAATGCAGCCATTGCCATATCAATAATTGTAACTACCGTAGAAATCACAACAATATATATTGGAATCCTTATTTCATCAGGAACTATTTTACGAATTGATGAAATTATAAGGTTAGTAACAGTTAAGCAAAATATAACTGCCATACCCATACCTAGCGCATTTTCTAAAGATGTTGTAATAGCCAAGGTCGGACATAGACCTAACAATGCAACTAAAATTTGATTTTCTTTTAGAAGGCCTTTTGTAAAGTTTTCTCTTTGATTCATAATTTTTCCTCCTAACCTTCTAATCCTTATAAATATCAACGATTTGATTGTTATCGATTGTTAAATTGCCTTTAATAGATTGATATTTAACAGCATCAGGTAAAATAGTTTTAATTTCTTCTAAAAACTCATCAACTTGTTCGCCTGTTTTAAAATTATTACGATAAAACTGAGCAGCGATATTTATTGCATCTTGAACAGATTTGGATGAAAAACTCGCTTTAGCATAGGCATCAATTTCAACATCTAAATCTGCTCCTTGAATTTTGAAATCATGTTTATTCAATGTATCAACATCTCCAAAGCCTTTAGTTTGGCTAGATGCTATGAATTTAATATTAATAAATTTATTTGTAGTAATATCGATACCAATTAATGATTCAATATCACCATATTGATTTGATGTCACAACATATAGTAAAACTGCAGTTTGATTTTCTCCAACATAGGCCACATATACATCTTGAATGCTTTTATCGATGTTTTTATATTGATCAGTCACAACCTCAAACTTATCAGCATTACTTACCAATTCTTCTAACATTGGACGAACAACTTTTAATTTATTTTCACGAATATATGGAGCAGTAAACATATTTACAAGCGATAATAGTGCTCCAACAATAATACCCAAAATAATTAAAAGCAAACTATAGTGAAGGGGTTTTGGTAATTTACTCATTATTTAATAACCTCCTTCGCATATTCAAAAGCGATCGCAGCGGCGGCTTTAATAGCATCTGAGGTAACTGTTGCCCCTGCTACACCATCAACATCCGCTTTTTGTTCATCAATAATTCGTGGCGGAATAACCTCATTTGGATGACCATTAGATATATCCCATCTACTGTTATATTCATCATTATATGTTTCACGACTAGTATTAGATGTAAAACTAATAATTCTACCTTCACTATCAATTTCAACTGTTGTAATAATTGGTGCGCTTTTTACATAACCAATTGTTTGAATTGTTAAAGTCGTAACATTAGTTTCATCATTGACAGATACTTCTTTAATGTAGTTTGTTATTTTATTATTGTTAATAAAATTAGCAATTTTAGTTCTCATTTCATCAGTATTAAATTCTTCATTATCAATGGAAATAATTTCGAATTGTTGATTAACTTTAACAGTTACTTGTTTATTTTTAAATTCTAAAACATAAATAAATTCATTAAGGTTTTGATAATTTTGTTTTTTAGAAATGACTTTTAAACTTTCTGGAATTTCAAAACCAGTATCTTTAGCATATCTAATTCTTACAGCTTGTAAGATTTTATCGATTGCATTTGAAGTAATAGTAACGCCACTAACACCATCAACACCAAAATCTTCATCAGCTAAATTTTTGTTTTTAAATTGCGGTAAGAAGTTGGCATCACCTAATAACTTAGAAATTCGTTCAGGAGTTTCATTTGATGAAATAATACTCATTCCGATAATAGAATCATTTTCAAAACGAATACCAAAAGCGATTTGAAGTGGTCCTCCATATCCTTCAGTTTCGCCAACATAAATTACACCAACTTTATCTTTACCGGAAAAAACATCATATGCTTTTACAATAGTAACTGTAGTTCCTTCAACATCTATTACATCTTTTTCAAAATCATCAACTTCAACAAATTTTCTTGCTTCTGGATAAGCATTGATTAATGTTCGTACTTGATTTTGTTTGTTTGAATGAATGCTAAATAAAACTCCAAAAACTAAAATAACAACTATTGCAATAGCAAAGGTAACTGGTGTCATTAGTTTTTTAATTGTTGTCATAAACTGTCACCTCCGCAATTTCCGCGATTGCGGCTTTATCATTATTTTTAAATACTGATTTGCTAATTGAATAAACAGAAATTAACACCATAAATAAGGCGAATACGGCATAGGTCACGATGATTCTTGTTCTATTATCACTAACACGTAATTTTGCACAAATACGATCAAGTAATATTGCAAATAAGTTCATTGTGATGATTGCAGAGGCGACGCCTTCTGGAAATGCCCCAACAAATCTAAATAGAACTGTTAATACACCAAGACTTATGGCATATAATATACGACCATTTGGTGTTTTTGGACCAGTTACTGGTTCAGTAGCCATAAAGACTGCTCCAAAGAATAATCCACCAGTAAATAGATGGAATAACGCATAACGTAAGTCTAAGGCATACCCGTTAAATGCACCAATGATGTATACTAATACAAAGAATGTTCCGATATATACAACTGGAATTCTCCAGTCAATTACTTTTCGAACTGTTAAATATGCAAAAGCTAGGATACATAATAGTGCACTAGTTTCTGCCCCTGATCCTGGATTTAAACCAACAAATAAATTCCATATACTGCCATACGGAGCGATAAGCTCATCGATGGAAGCCCCAGGATTACTTGCAAAATGTCCAAGTGGTGTAGCACTAGTTACTCCATCCACTTCTACAAGATTCAAAAACCCACCACGATCTTGAATAACTCCTAAATAAGCAACTATAACAAATAAATAACCGATTAAAGCAGGATTAAAAATGTTATGACCGAATCCTCCAAATAATAATTTAGCAATCACAGTCGCAAATAAACACCCAATAAATAATGTCCAAATTGGTGTATTATGAGGAAGGATCATACCAAGTAACAATCCAGGGATTACGGCGTATGATGTACTTAATTTAGTTAGTAATTCATCACCACGTAATTTATAAAATAGCGAATAGTATAACGCTTCTAATGCATAAGAGAAAAATCCACCAATTAAAATGAATAGTAACGGATAAAGCATCTCTAAAAATGATGGTCGTAATGCAGGATTATCATTCAAATATGGTAATAATCCATTTTTAACCCACGCAAAAATAATTAACGGAACTAAAGAGATAATAAAATCACGCATTATTACGGATGTTGAGCCAACTGATAATGGTTTTAAATTATCAGCGCGACGAATAAAAGGTGCTTTATCTAATGAAAATCTTCTTTGTTCTGTCATGTTTTACACCTACTTTCTAGTAGCTAATGCAGTTTTAGCACGAACAACTGCATCTGTTAATTCAATTCTTGATGGGCAAACATAAGAGCATAAACCACATTCCATACAATTATTAGCTTTAAAATCCGCAAGTAATTCATAGTCTTTGTCTTCTAAAGTACGTTTAATTAAAATTGGTGATAAACGAACTGGACAAATATCACAACATTTACCACATCCCATACATTCAGGGTTAACTAAACGAATTTTGCGACTTTGAACAATAACACTACCCAAAGAACGGTGAACAACTAATGAATCAAAGGCAACTGCTTTTCCAGTCATTGGACCACCAGCGATTAAATTTGCTTCAGTAACTTCGTTATTATATCCACCTATTTTTGCTAATACTTCACGAATATCAGTTCCGATTTTTACATAGACATTTTGTGGATTATTAAATCCATCGCCAGTAAATGTAACTACTTTTTCAATAAGTGGCATATTGTTAGTTACTGCATGATAAATCGCAATTGCTGTACCAACATTGTTTACAACAGCTCCAGCTTCACTAGGTAATCCACGATATGTTTTTTTGCATACTTTTTGGACAATATATTTTTCCCATCCAGCTGGATAAACATCCGGTAATAAAAAGACCGAAATGTTTTCTTCATTTGCTAAATGGTTATTTAAAATTTCAATTAATTCTTCTTTTGTTTTTTTAATAGCGATTACAGCCTTTGGGGCATTAGTAGCCCGCATAATAAATTTGATTCCGCCAATTAACTCATTTACTCTTGTTTTAATTAGCATATAGTCAGCAGTAATATAAGGTTCACACTCAGCAGCATTAATAATAACTACATCAATTGGTAATGTGGTTTGATATTTAACATAAGTTGGGAAGCAACTTCCCCCTAAACCAACAATACCGCAATTTTTAACGATCTCGATAATTTGCTCGCGAGTTAATGCGTCAGTATTATTTGGTTTAATTGACTCATGTTTAGTCTCTTGAAAATCGTTTTTAATTACAACTGTTTCAACCATTCTCCCTGATGCATGCCACATTTTTTGATTAATTGAAACAACTTCTCCACTGACTGGTGCATGCATTGGAATAGGAAATCTTCCACCCTTCTCCGCAATCACCTGTCCAAGTTTAACCTTGTCCCCGACTTTAACAAGACAAGTAGCAGGGACACCTTGTTCAACTAAAGGTACATATACATGTTCTGGATTTGTAAACGTCAATATTTCATTAGTAATTGACATTTCCTTACGACCAGGTATATGTACACCCTTGATTTTTCTAAAAATCATGTCTAAGGCCTCCTTATCAAATCAACTAAAATTATAACATGAAATTACATATATGTTAAGATATTTTTATAAATCCTACAGGACTCGACTTCCAAAAAGCAAAAAAATAAAAATAATAACCATTAACATACCAAGTTGATATATCCAAGAATATATTACCATAAAATATAAAAATTTTAAAGATGAAAATGATTTTATAATTTTCATTATTTTGCATTTTT
>LFRX01000027.1:10757-33272 GCA_001512985.1 Acholeplasmatales bacterium DTU056 | reverse complement strand
TTTTTTGCTATAATGTATTTTGTTTTTATTGTATTTTACAGGGAAGAAGGAGACTATGAAACCGGTATTAGTTGTAGACATCAATTCACCAATTTTTGAACCAAAACAAAAAAAATTTAACATTTTTAAACATATATTTAAATATATAATTTCTTTTTTTAAAAAGCAAACTGTCCTTGCAATTGCCATAATTGCAATGTTAATTACTTGCATTTTTGTTCCAATTGATAGTTACTATTTAAACTACTTTGATTGGCCAACCTTAGCGACTTTATTTTGTACTTTAGCGGTTGTAGAGGCAATGGCCAATTTGCATGTATTTGAAATCATTAGTAAAAAAATAATTTTAAAACTTCACAATTTGCGTAATGTTACCATTGCATTAGTTTTTATTACTTTCGTAGGGTCAATGGTTTTAGCAAATGATATGGCCTTATTAACTTTTTTACCATTAGGTTATTTAGTTTTACATAACTCTGGAAATAAAAAAGCTATGGCTTTCACATTTATTATGCAAAACATTGCCGCTAACCTTGGCGGAATGCTTACTCCATTTGGAAATCCTAAAAAATCTATATTTATACTCATTTTTTAATATCAATACTAAAGAATTTTTTACCATTATGTTTCCGCCGTTTATTGTGGCAATAACCATTATTTTTTTATTATGCTTTTTAGTTAAACCAACTCCATTAACATTAATAAATGACAACAATTATAAACTAAACATTAAATTAACAACAATTTATTCGCTATTATTTCTTTTTAGTATCTTAATTGTTTTTCGAATTATTCCATATCAATTAGGCCTATTAGTAGTATTTATTTCACTTTTAATTCTCGACCGAAAAGCCTTAAAACAAGTAAATTATCCACTTCTTCTAACATTTTGTGCTTTCTTTGTATTCAGTGGAAATATTGCTCGAATCGAATCAGTAAACTCCTTTTTTAGTAATATCCTTCCAAAAAATACCTTATTGTTTGGTATTATCTCTTGTCAATTAATAAGCAATGTTCCAAGTGCTGTCTTACTATCACACTTTACAACTGATTATCAATCATTATTATTAGCAGTAAATATTGGTGGTTGTGGTACTTTAATTGCTTCACTTGCCAGCCTAATCACTTTTACAGAATTTCGCAAACACAACCCTAGTGAAACTAAATCGTATTTGATAAAATTTACAGTTTTAAACTATTTATTTGTAATTATTTTATATTTAATATCGATATTCATTATAAAATAAAAAACGACTTATATCATTCATTGATATAAGTCGTTTTTATCTATAGACTTTTAAATACTTTCGACACTTTACTTTGATATCCTAAAAAATATTGATAATAATTATTAATAAAATGATTAACTTGATCGTATATATCAGGAAATTGATTTAAGAATTCTTCGGTCATTTGATCTAATTTCATTAGATATAATGATTTAACATATTTAATAGTTTCATCATTATATATATTATCAGTTTGTTCAAGACAATTATGGCATTTCATGCCACCACTTTCAAGAACAAAACCTATCAAATTATCTTTTGCTTGACAATCGATACATCTTGAAAAGACTGGACCAACACCTAATAAATATAATAATTTTAAGCGAAAAATTAATTCATAAATATTAGCAAATTGTGAAACATCAATTTTCTCTAAAATTTCATCTAAGAAACTATATAAAAGTTTTTTATCATCAATATGATTAGCAAATTGATAGGTTAATTCGATAATTTGGTATGCATATTTCGTTTTATCAAAACTTTCTTTTATAGTTGTATAGTTATTAATAATTAATCCTGTTGTTAATATATCAAATGTTTTAGTTTCAACCTTATCATACGAAATTTTTGTTAAAGGCTGTGAATAACTAAAGTTTTTACTGTGTGGTTTTTTAGCTCCTTTAACTATCAAAGTTTCAAGTCCTTCAGGACCTATAATATAAATTAATTTTGAATAATCTTTATAATCAATACTTTTTAGTATTATTCCCTCTCTTACTATCATTTTGTTCTCCTAATTTGAGGTTATCTAAGGCAACTTCTTGATCATATTTAGCGACTTTTTTGTACGCTAAATAGTCTTCAATTTTTCCAGTACTTAAAAACTTTTGCCATTTTTCTTTTCTCATTGTTATCCCTCCGTAGTAATAGGATAACAATTTTCGAAAAAATTATACTTTTTTCTTGAAATTATTCCAAATTATAACCTAATTTGCGTAGCTGGTTAATTTTATTTCGCCAATCCGGCTCAACTTTAACCCATAAGTCTAAAAAGACTTTACGACCAAGTAACATTACTATTTCTTTTCTAGCTAAAGTTCCAATTTCTTTCATCATTTTGCCTTGATTACCAATTAGAATTTTCTTTTGCGAATTTCGTTCCACATAAATAGTAGCATGAATATTAATCAGATGAGTTAAATCCTCATCTTCCTCCATTCTATCAACAACTACTGCGACGGAATGCGGAACTTCTTCACGTGTCAATAATAATACTTTCTCCCTAATTATCTCAGCAATCACAAACTGCTCACTTTGATCAGTAACTTGATCAAATGGATAGTACTTTGGTCCTTCATGTAAATAATTTTTTATATTATCTAATAATAGATTAATATTTTCACCTGTTACACTTGATATATAAAGCACTTCAGAAAACTCATATTCATTTGTAAATTTAACAACATTTTCAAGTAATTTCCCTTTGTTTCTAATCAAATCCATTTTATTAAAAACTAAAAATACTGGGGATTTAATCTTTTTCAATTCATTAATAATAAACTGGTCGCCAGTACCAAACTCTTGCGTTGCATCTACAATAAACAATACTACATCGACATCAGTTAAAGTATTTAAAGCATAGCGATTCATAATTCCACCTAATTCATGTTGTGGTTTATGAATCCCCGGAGTGTCAATAAAAATCATTTGGCAATCATCAGTAGTATAAATTCCCCGGATTTGATTTCGAGTTGTTTGTGGTTTTGGAGAAATAATTGAAACCTTTCTTCCTAAGACATTATTTAAAAAAGTTGATTTCCCTACGTTTGGACGACCGATGATTGCAATAAATCCTGATTTAAATTTATTTGCCATATTTCATATCCTCACTACTAAAATGATATGGTAGTAAATCTCGAACTTTTAATGTCATTTTATCACCACTTAGGTTTGCTAAAATGACTTCGCAATCTAAATCCATTAATTCACTCATGACTTGTCTACATGCACCACATGGAGAAATTGGCTTTTCCGTATTGCCAATAATTGCTATTTTTTCAATATCTTCTTTTCGATATCCTTGCGAATAAGCGCTGAACAACGCACTTCTTTCGGCACAATTAGTTAAACCAAATGATGATATTTCAATATTTGTTCCGTGAATAATAGTTCCATCTTTTAATAATAAAGCAGCCCCAACACCAAATTTAGAATATGGTGAATATGTACGCATATAGGCAATTTTAGCTTCTTGAATTAATTTTTCCATATCTATCTCCTATAATTAATATAATTTAAAATTTGATCTTGTAATGAAAACATTTCTTGTTCATCTTCAGTAGTTAAGTGGTCATATCCTAATAAATGAAGTGTGCCATGACATACAAGAAAGGCAAATTCTCGTTCATTACTGTGACCATATTTTTCAGCTTGACGATATACTGCATCAATACTAATAAAAATATCGCCAATATAATTTTCATTTTCTTCATCGTCAAGTTCAAATGAAATGACGTCAGTCGGTTGATTAATATTTCGATATTGATAGTTAATCTCTTGGATTTCGTTATCACCTATTAAAATTAAATTAACATCATATTCGGTAGTCAATTTTAGAATATCCTTTACACCTTTAAAAACGTCATTTATTATTTTTTCAAAGTCGAAATTAATCGACCCATACTGATTAAACACTTGATACATTATCTTCCCTCATATTTTTGAATAATTTTGTGCACTAAAGGATGACGCATAACATCATAAGAATCAAAGCTAATAATTTTTATTCCGCGAACATCCTTTAGAAGTTCCATTGCTTCAACTAGACCAGATAATACATTATGTGGCAAATCAATTTGGGTAATATCCCCGGTTATAATCATTTTTGAGTTAAAACCTAACCGTGTCAAAAACATCTTCATTTGTTGGGTAGTAGTATTTTGGGCTTCATCTAGAATAATAATGGAATTATCCAAAGTTCGCCCGCGCATATATGCTAGTGGAGCAACTTCAATAATTCCTTTTTCAATCATTTTATCAACAGTTTCTTTACCTAACCCTTCGTTTAATGCATCATATAACGGCACTAAATACGGATCTACTTTTTCTTTTAAATCTCCAGGTAAGAATCCTAATTTCTCTCCAGCTTCCACCGCTGGACGGACTAGAATAATTTTGCGAATTTTATTTTTTCGCAACATACTAACAGCATATAAAACCGCTAGATATGTTTTACCTGTTCCGGCTGGGCCTATCGCAAACACAATATCATATTCATTTAAAGCCTTAAGATACATTTTTTGATTAATTGTTTGGGGAGAGATTTGCTTACCTTCTACAGTCGTAATTAAATGTTCGCGATTTTCATAAATCCACATTAATTCATCTAATCGATCACTTTTTAATTGATGTAAAATATTAATCATATCACGTTCTAGAATAGTTATTCCCTTATCTAATAGTTTTTCAAGGGTGGAAAAAAGAGTGATGAGAAACTGTTCGTGCGCTAAATATTTCTCATCAATCATAATCGCCCCATGACGAATAACTATTTCTATTTGTAAAAAGTCCTCGATTAGATATAGTAAATTGTTGTTTGCCCCTAAGATTTTAAGTTCATTTTTTGTATTTTTTAACTCATAGATTGTTTTATATTTTACCATATCATCTTCCCATTTTCTATTTTCTTTTTCATTATTATAACACGAAAAAATAAAATTGTTAATAGATTAATTATTTAACTTCTCGAAAAACACAAATGTTTTCATATTTCTTTACAAGTAATTTTATCTCATAACTATTATTTCCTTCAATAACTTTTAATACTTCAATAAAAATAATTTTTTCGTAATCTGTGGTTTTCTTCAAATTAAACTCTTTTATTACTAAACTTTTCGCATATTCGATTGCTTCTTCTTTAGTATAATAATTAGTTATTCGACTTGTTTCATAATAGCTTTGATTTGAAATTTTTAATAGTCTCCCGATTTTAAAAATATCTTTTTCAATTAAAATATAATCTTTAAAATCAATTGGATCTTTTTTTGATAAAATTTTCTTGTTAAGAATAGTAATTTTTTTCTTTTCAATTAATCGACCAGTTTTTTCTTCGATTATTTCTTCTTTTGGAATACTAAAATAATAGTCTTCCAGTACTTCACCAATAACAAATCCTTTGGGACGAATATACTTTGTTTGCTCATTATGAATTAATAGATTCCCAGTAATTAGAACTTCCCCTTTAGATACTGCTTGTAATTCTCTAACCAACACAACTCCCTTTTGAGCATAAAAATACCGTACGATTGCATCTTTACTTGCAACTAAATCACCAACTTGACTACTATCTTCATCATCAGGAATTTTTAAATCAATTTTTTTAATGTCAATATATAAAATTGTACCTTCACGCTTTAAGCCAATCCATTCATATTCAAAAAATTCGGTACGAAGTTGATAATTAATTTCAGAAAGAGATGCAGTTAAATAACGAAAAGGTCCAACTTTTTTAGTATATTTATCTAAAAATATAATGACATCTTGATTATAGTACTCAGGATTAATAAACTGATATTTAGTAATCGTAAATGATTGATTAATTAATAAAACTATTAGTAAAATTATACCGATAATACTTACAATACGTCTTGTAAAAAGAAATTTGGCTTTTGTTAAAAGTTTATCTTGATATTCAAACTCAACATCTTGATTACACAAAAAATTAAAACCTGTAGAATCAGTATAAAAAGTTATATGTTGTCCATCATTATGTAAACCCGAAATATTTAATTTATTTAATAATCTAAGATGCTGACTATTAATTTTTATAAAATATCTTTTTTTATTCATTGATTATTATCTGCCTTACCGTCCCTTTAATTTCCATAAAATAATCATCCATAGTGGTGATTTTTAAAAAAGTTCCGACGATTGTGTAATAATCAACTGTTATTTGTTCTTCAGTAATATCAATTAATTCTTGATAATTTTCAATAATTATTCGCTTATCTTCATAAATAGATAGTTTTAATTGATTAAATTTATTTAACTTTTTCATTCGAAGTCACCGGTATATTATATGACGGAAATGCCTAAAAAATAATAAAAAGCCACTTAAACGGCTGAATCTCCTCCCTTTCAAATGGCTTCTATTATCCCTATATATTTAGCGTTTTTTAGCGCGACGAGCGCGTTTTTTCATTTTGCGAATATCGCTCGGTTTTAAAAAATGTTCGCGTTTTCGTGCTTCGGCAAGGGTACCTGATCTAGAAACATCTCGCTTAAAGCGTTTCAACGCATCTTCGATTGTTTCATTCTCACGAACGATTGTTTTCGGCATTTCCAGTACCTCCCTTCGACACATAAACTTCAACTTGTATTATACACTAATATAGATTGTTTGTAAAGGAATAATTATTTTTTTTGAAAAAATTGTTTGGAATTAAACTCATTCATTAAATTTTCAATGTTTTGTAGGTACTTATTTGCAACTGCTTTAAAGTCAATTTTTAGTTTTTCACTTAAACCATACATATCTTTAAACTCTGCCACATTATACCATTGGAAACACTGGAAAATTCGCCATAGATATAATCGAATTTCTTTATCATCATCAAGGTTATCCGAAAAGTAATACTGTAATAATTTCTTAGCACTTGAAAAATTAATGTTTCCAAAACAAGCAATATCATAAATTAAATCGTTGTTACCAGTAAATTCAAAGTCCACAATCACTACATCGCCATCTTGAGTTAAAACGAAATTTGATGGTTGACTATCGCCATGACATAAAACTTTTGGAATACTGTCAAGATATGGTTTATATTTGAAAAATTCTTTTTTTAATTGATTATATTTTTCTGGATGGACGAAATTAACATCAATTAAATATTGTTCATAAGTTTGTAGACGATTAAAAGGATTATAATCATTTTGGGCTTTCAAATTAGAATTATGAACAATTTTTAGTTTTTGAACTACTTTTTCAAATGGATATTCATCTTCGGTTAATTGATTTAATGAAGTTCCTTCAATATATTCAGCAATCTTTATCCCTGTTTCTACGTCTAAATAAATTGTTTTATTGGTAACATTTAACTGTTCAAATAATTTAATATTTTCTTTTTCAAGTTCACGATTTACAAACTTTTCAGCAAACTCACCCAATATACGAAAAGTATATAATTTATCATCAGCTTTTATCACATATGTATAATTACTCATTCCACCAAGTAAACGATGAACGATTTCTACATTTTCTACTTGCAATATTTCTTTTGCTTTAGCAACTATAAACTCATCAAACATCTTAATGACCTTCCTTTTGTAAAAACTTAATCAATTTCTCACATGCATCATAACGATGAGAAAGATAAGTTTTTTGGTCAAAACTCATCTCTGCAAGCGTCATCTCAAAAGCTGGAATATAAAAAAGCGGGTCATATCCAAAACCATTTTCGCCTTTCATTTCATAAGCAATTTGCCCATCTAATGTCCCATTAAAGTAATGAACAACCCCATCTTGGGATATGAAACATAATACGCAAATAAAACGAGCATTCCGGTTTTGTTTTTTCTTCATCTTTTTTAATAATTTTAAATTATTTTTAAGGCTAGTACTATTTTTGCCGCTAAAGCGGGCTGATTTAACCCCTGGTTTGCCCTTCAACGCCTCAATAACCAACCCACTGTCATCTGCTAACACGGCCATATGATATTTATCATAATAGAATTTGGCTTTTAAATACGCATTTTCTAAAAAAGTATTACCCTTTTCATTAACTTCAGAGTTATCATCTACATCAAGTAAACTAATAATTTCAATTCCTGTATTTGAAAAAATTTCTTGAAATTCTTTAATTTTTCCTACGTTTCGTGAAGCAAGTAAGATCTTCATATTATCACCTTAGATAATATTATATCATTTTCTATAATAATTTTAAATTATTTTACGAAAATACTTTGTCATTTAAAATAATCACAACATCATCAAATAATTGATTATTTTTTATTGTTTTTTGAATCGTTAAAATAATATCTTCGTTGATTTGATTTTGATAATCACTTAAAGACAAAAATATGCGATTTTCATTAGTTTGATATAAAAAACTAATCATATTTTCATTTAAATTATAATAATCAATTATTTTATGATAAATAAACTCTAATTTATCTATATTACATGAATAACTTTTAGGAAGATAATATTGTTCATGACGATAAAAGATGGTAACTATTTCTTCTTTAGAAAAATTAATAATGTAATTATTTAAAACTAGATGATTTTCTTTTGAAATTTCTAATCTGTTTTTATCGCTAATGATAACAATTTTTTCAATTCCTAACTGACTAAAAGTCCATATTAAGGAACTTTTCAATTCATTAGTAATTTTTCGAAAAAAGTCATCATTTACTTTCATAAATAAGGTTTGATTTTCAATAGTGTATTCTTCCAACGTACTGGATAAAACAACTGGTGAATATACCCCTAATGGTAAAGAGTTAGTCTTACTTGTATATAAGTTAAAAATATTACGGATTATATCCATATTTGGGTCGATATAGACACCCTGTTCGATAATTTTGTTATCCATATTTAGCAAAAACAAGTAAAAGTTATCTTGATTATCTTCTTCTACTAATTGAATTTTAATTTCAAGTTCTTTAGTTGGCTGTAAATATTCATTTAAAAAACTAATTACTATAAAACATAAAAATATAATTCCTAAAGTAAATAGTAATTTTCTCAAACATCTTCACCCATAGCAGTCTATGAAAAAAAATAATAAATATTATTAAATCTAACAAAAAAGAGAAGATAAAATTTTTTTATCTTCTCATTTTTTTAAATACTGTAAAAGCAATTCTTGAATTTCAATGCTTGCATAATCTAATGCATATGAATAGATTGTCCGATTACGATGATCAACATAATTGACATCCGCATTATACTCAATTAACAATTTAACTACTTCGTAATTATTGCGCAAAATGGCACGATATAAATAGGTACGATCATAGTATATTTCATTAGGGTTAGCCCCGGCTTGAAGCAATAATTTGATAATTTTAGGATTATTATTGTAAATGGCAATTAATAATGCCGCTTGGTTAAATTCGTCAACATTTTGAAGATTTGCGCCTAGTTTTAGGCATTTTTTAACTAGATTAACATTATGCATATTAATTGCATGATAAAGAATTGTGCGATTAAAATAGTCGCGTTCATTGATATTGTCTTCAGTTAAAACTTGTTCTACATAAGACATATCATTATGCAATACCGCTTGATGTAGGGGGTATCCAGAAAATTGATTTTTGTATTGTGGGGAGTTAATAAAACTTAACAAGAAATCATAGTTTTCATAACGATGGTTTTCTTTAGCTAAGTCTAATGGTGTTTTACCGTTAATATCTTTTATCAATGGATCATATCCTTGAGCTAGTAATTTTTTCAATGTATTAACGTCACACGAAATACTCGCTAAATGTAATGGGGTTTGATGATGAATATTCAAACTATTCGTTACTACCATATGGCGTAAAATATATGAGATTAAATTGTTATCACCTTTTAATGCGGCAATATGCAAAACATTATTATTGCGATCATCACATTCAAGTAATGAGGCTCCGTAATTTAAAAATAGACGAATAATTTCATTGCGCCCAGAATGAACAGCATAATGAATTGGTTTTAATCCATTTTCATCGCTAATATTAATTTTGGCTCCGGCACTTATTAGACTATGTATTATTTCTTGACTACCACGGCTCGCCGCAATATGCAATGGTGCCACATTATTTCGATCACGTTCGTTAACATCAAAGCCTTCAAACACTATCACTTCTACAACATGATGACTGCGATATCGGCAAGCTAAATGCAGTGGAGTTTCACCATAAATATTTTTTTGATGATAATTAACCCCCAATTTTAATAATAAGTCGAAAACCTCATAGTGATTATTTCGACTAGCTTTGTGAAGCAAAGTCTCCTTGCGTTCATCAATAATGTTTAAATTATGTCCACTTTTATAATAATCTATTACAAATTTACAATCATTATTGTTAATTGCTTCATATATACCTTTTGATTTACCGGTTCCAATGCTGTAGTAATTACGAATTATTATCTCATTCATAAGTTCCACCATTTAAAATTTGTTTGAACGTTTTACTAGGGCGAAAAACGATGCGTGTTGGATATTTAATTTTTATTCTTTCACCGGTTTGAGGATGAAATCGTTCATATACATCAACTTTTCGAACTTCAAAAACACCGAAATTAGATAAAACAACTTTTTTTCCATTTTGAAGTGTTGAAATAATTTCATCCAAAAATTCGTCAATTACTAATCGACAATCTTTTTTTGTTAAAGATAATTTTTGTGATATTTTATCAACTAGTTCTAATTTATTCATGACCATCACCTTAACTTAAGTATAACACTATCCGTTTAGTAAAACAAGATTTAAAATTAGAAAACATTTTTCGCTATATGTTATATTTTTTTATCAGTATAACAATGTTTAAACTAAAAAGACATTTTGATCTTCCAAAATGTCTATCATAAATTAACATCACTACATTTTTATATTCTTTCTAACGATTTATTTTGCTTAGATTAGCAGGTATTAAACAAAAACATCATCAAAGTTTAATAATACTAGAATTAAATATATCAAGTGTTAATTTGCTATTAAGATTGTCTAAAATTTCATCAGTAAAATACAATGAACAGAGTATTTTAATTACTGTATTTATTTTCATAATAATTATGTGTTAATCTATCTATCGATTACAAATTGGACATTAATAGTTAAAACTTATTATAAAAATATCATACTGCAAAAATAAAAAGTGGAGAATTGCTACTCAAAGTTTCTCCACTTATGTTTCTATAAGATAATTGCTAAAATGCCGCCTTTACCTTTATTGACTACCTTTTCTAAGGATTCTCTAAATTTTTGTTGAGCGTGTTCTGGAATTAAATATAGTTTGGCTTTAATTCCATCATTAACAACTTCCGATAGTTTTCGCCCAAAAATTTCTGAATTCCAAATTGATGTCGGATCATCTTCATACCCAATCATAATGGTTTCAATTAATTTTTTAGATTGTTCTTCTGTACCGATAATAGGCTCAAAAGTCGACTCAACATCTACTTTAATCATATGAATAGATGGCGCTAACGCTTTTAATTTTACCCCATATCGTCCGCTATGTTTAATTATTTCAGGCGTTTCTAAAACCATATCCTCTATACTAGGTACTGCTATTCCATAGCCTGTTGCTTTAACAGATTCTAAAGCACTCTTATAACAGTCATATTCTTTTTTAGCTTGAATGAAATCTTGTAATAAAGAAATAAATTTACCGCGTTCGTCAAAACTATCGCCTATTAAATCTCGAACGATTTGATGATATAATTCATCACTACAATTAATTGTTATCTCAATATTACCTGTTCCACTATCTACATTGGTAATTCTAACGTCTTCAAATAAATCACTAGATTCGCTTAAAGCATTTTTAATTTTTTCTAAATGCTTAAATTTTCGATATTCACCAGTAATTGAATCAATGATTTCAGTAAACTCACGCTTGTAAGGATTGTCATTGCGTAATGCTTGAATCCAGCTTGGAATTTTAATATTTAACTCATTAATATCAAATTCACTTAAAGCTTTCTTTAAAATTAAATCAACATCATGCTCATTTAGTTCTTTTACATTTACTGTCACAACCGCCACATCGTATTTTTCTTCTAAGTAATTTGCTAATTTTTTAGTTTCTTCAGAATTTGGAAAGGCAGTATTTAAAACAATGACAAATGGTTTATTAAGCATTTTTACTTCATCAATAATTTTTTCTTCACATTCTTCATACTCATGACGACTGAACTCGCCAAATGTACCGTCACTTGTCATAACGATCCCGATATTTGAATGGTTTTCAATAACCTTTTTAGTACCTAGTGTGGCAGCATCGTAGAAAGGAATGTTTTCATTAAACCAAGGAGTTCTTACTAATCGTGGGGATTGATCTTCATTAGTATAACCCTTAGCACTTGGAATAATATACCCAACACAATCCACTAATCGAACATTTAACACTAGATCATCCTCAACATTTATCGTTACTGCATTACTTGGAACAAATTTAGGTTCAACAGTCATAATTACCCGACCTTCAGCACTTTGTGGTAATTCATCAATAACTTTATTACGTAAATCATTATCCTTGATGTAAGGCAAAACTTTTAATTCCATAAATTTACGAATAAACATTGATTTTCCACTTCGTACCGGGCCAACAACTCCTACAAACATTTCCCCATTTGTCCTAAATATAACATCTCGAATTATATTTGTTGACATAATCCTCTCACCTTCATCTTTCTTCTAATTAAAGATATTCATTGATAGTTATTTTTATTCATTAAAGGTGAAAGAATTATTTATAGTTTAAAATAAATTAAATATTTCTTCTGAAATACCTTCGGTTAAAATGCGATTGACTAATTCATCCTCTTGCATTTTTGTCAATTTTTTATTTGCTAGTTTACTAGCATCACGAATTACTTTGCGTAAATTATATTCATCTTGTAAATCTAAATTTTGAATACGCTCAACTAACGCAAAAACATCATCAGGATTAATATTATTTTGACTTATAATACTTAAGATTTTTCCTAAATTCATAAAAACACCTCTTTCTATAGTAAGTATATGACTTTTTTAAAAATCGGTGCAAAATAAAAAAGCGCAAAATTGCGCTTTTTATGTAGTTACGTAATTACATAATCTATTCTTCTTTTAGAGTTCGTTTCATTAATTCTAATATTCTTTCACGAGGATCAACTTTGTTATAGATAATATCGTACACAGCATCAATAATTGGTGTTTCGATCCCTAGTTCTCTACTTGCTTGGTATGCGGAAATGCAAGAACGAGCCCCTTCAACAACCATCGTCATTTCTGACAAAGCTTTTTCAAGGTCTTTTCCACTACCAATTTTATATCCCGCTTGGAAGTTACGACTATGTTTACTCATTGCAGTAACGACTAAGTCCCCCAAGCCAGTTAACCCAAATAATGTTTCTTCTTTTGCCCCCATGGCAACAGCTAAACGTCGCATTTCTACAAGACCTCTTGTAATTAAGGCAGCTTTAGTGTTATCGCCATATCCAAGTCCTTCTAAAATACCAGAGGCAAGAGCGATTATGTTTTTTAAGCTACCACCAAGTTCAGCCCCAATCAAATCGTTTAAACGATATACTCTAAAGTATGTTTGGTTAGAAAAAATTTCTTGAACTTTCTTGGCAATTTCCATATCATCGGATGCAGCAGTAACAACAGTAAGCATTTGTTGGATGACTTCTTCCGCATGAGATGGACCTGTTAATGCCACAAATCCTTTTATATATTTTGCATCGACCTCTTCCTTAGTAATTTCTGACACCCGTTTATAAGTATTTGGTTCAATTCCTTTACTAGCATTGACAAAGATTTTTGGGCTTTCAATCACTTTATTAATATTAGCCAGTACACCACGAATTACGGCGGTTGGCACTGCTAATACAATTAAATCACCAAAAGCTATTGCTTCTTTTAGATTGGTTGTGGCAGTAACATTTTCGTTTAATGTACCGACTGGCAGCTTAGACTTGTTGGTATGAAACTGATTTATTTCGTTGACGATATTTTCATCAACATCAAACAATTTTACTTCATATCCATTATCACTAATTATTCGTGCTAGGGCACTCCCCCAACTACCAGCACCTATAATTGCAATTCTTTCCTTCATCATTCCTTCTTCCTCAACACAAATTTTATTGGTGAACCACTAAAGTCAAATGTATTCCGCACCTGATTCTCTAAGTATCGCAAATATGAAAAATGCATATGAGTTTCATCATTAACAAATAACACAAATGTTGGTGGGGCCACATCGCTTTGAGTGGCATAAGATAATTTTAAACGATTCCCCTTATACATAGGGGGTTGATTTAATAAAATCGCATCATGTAAAACATCATTTAATGTGCTAGTTTGCACATATTTAGTAAAGTTTTCATATACTTTGTCAATTGTATCAAGTAATAAATGAACGCGGGATTTGGTTTTTGCAGAAAGGAAGACAATCGGCGCAAAATCCACAAACTGCAAACTATTACGAATGTCTTCGACATAACGATTCATTGTTTTATCATCTTTTTCAACTAAATCCCACTTATTCACCACAAGAATTATTCCACGATTATATTCGCGAGCATACCCAACGATCCGTTTATCTTGTTCTTGAATTTTACGAGTAGCATCTAATAATACTACTACAATATCGCTACGTTCAATAGCATTAATAGCCCGAATAATACTATATTTTTCGGCACGTTCATATATTTTTCCACGCTTACGAATTCCAGCAGTATCAATGACGACATACTCTTTGCCATTGCGGGTAAACCTAGTATCAATAGCATCCCGAGTAGTTCCCGGGATGTCGCTTACAATTACACGTTCTTCACCTAGAATTGCATTAGTTAATGTTGATTTCCCAACATTAGGTTGTCCAATTATTGAAAAACAAATAACATTTTCTTCTTTCTCAATCGGTTTTGATTCGGGTAATAGTTGTACAATTAAATCTAGTAAATCCCCGACACCAATTCCATGTAATGCACTAATTGGCATTACATATTCGCAACCTAAACTATAAAATTCATACATTAAATCCTTGATTTCAACATTATCCACTTTGTTTACCGCCACAATCACAGGTTTATCGCTTCGGTGAAGAATATCGATGACATCAATATCTTCTTGGGTAATTCCAGTTTGAACGTCAACGACCATAACAATTACATCAGCTTCATCGATAGCTAAAGTGGCTTGGGCAAGGATTTCTTTTGAAAAGGGCTCATCCCGAAGGATGATCCCTCCAGTATCTATTACTTTAAATTCACGAGTAAGCCAAGTTGCTTTACTATATATACGGTCTCGGGTGATTCCACTTTGGTCGTCAGTAATGGAGACTCTTTCACCGACAATGCGATTAAATAGACTTGACTTTCCCACATTCGGACGACCAACGATAGCGACAACGCCGCTCATATAAATCACCTACTCTTATTTTTCATACTTTTCTTTTAGCAAGTCACCAATGGTATTTGTAAATACTTCTTGGCTAGCAAAACGATTAGTATTTCCACCTTTATTTTTAAAATTATATGTTGGTCGTTCAAACATTGATAAGAACAATCTTGTATTAATAGGATCAAATACAGTTACTCGACCATGAATTTTAGTTCCTTCTTTAATGTCAGAAACTTTCATAATTTTCTCATCAATATTTGCTTTTGCAATATAACCCATAACACCTTCATATGTTACTTTAAAACCTTCCGGTAAAACTTTAGTAACTACGACGTCAATCCAATCATTTTGTTTAACCTTGATTTTTTCCCATGGGTTATCTTGTAATTGTTTACGTGATAAAATAATTCGTTTTTTAGATAAATCTAATTCGATTACTTTTAATTCTAACTCATCACCAACGGAAATATAATCCTCAATATGAACTTCTTTTTCCCATGCAAATTCACTTTTTGGCAAGAAACCATTTACACCATGTTCAAAGCCAATAACAACGCCAGCTTTATTAATCTCAGTAACTTTACCTTTAATTAAATCGCCAATTTTTAAACTATCAATTAATTCTTTCCAATAGTTTGGAATTAAACTTTTCATTGATAAGCCAATGCGGCCATTTTCTAAATTTATTATTTGAACTTTAACGGTATCTCCAGGTTTTAAAACTTTTTCAATATTGTATACACGATCATGTGAAATTTCTGAAATATGTAATAAACCTTCTATTCCTGGGGCGATTTGAACAAAGGCACCGTATTTTTCGATATTTCTTACAACACCTTCAAATACTTGTCCGACTTCTAGTTTATTAAGGACTTCTTCTTTTGCTTGGCGAATTTTAATAGCGCGGGCTACTGTTTCAGAAACAACTAATCGAATTCTATTATAATCAATTCGAATAGGGGCAACATCAATTTCTTGACCGATTAATTGATTAATATCCCCTTCTCGCTTAACAATTTGAGATGTTGGTAACAAGCAAGAAAATTCTTTATATTTTAGTAAAAGTCCAATTGAAAGTTTTTTAATAACTTTGGCGCGTAAAACTGTAGTAATTGGATCTTTTACGATTTCTTCAAATTGACTTAAATCTTCACGCATTTTTAAAAGTGTAGTTGATAAAAGTACGCGTCCCCCATCAGGATAGACTTTTTTCACAATTAGTGGAAAATCATGACCGATTGGGAATAATTCGTGTAAGTTTTTATCTGGACTATAATTATACATATCGCGTGGATATAATAGACCTTCTAAACCATTGTCAAGAGTAAATAAAACTCTTGCATCACGTGCTTTACGAATCACATTACCAAAATTATCAATTTGAGTTTCAATCGGATCAAAGACTCTTACAACAGTTCCAGTAACTAATTGAAGAGGTTTCACACGTGGTTTGTTTGATGATGCTACTAGTGTGTCATCTTCGTCATCATGAATGTCATCATCACTTATATCATGGTCAATGTCAACCTCATCATCAATTTGATCAGAAGGAGTAGATAGATTTGTTAAAACTGATTGTTCTGGAACTTCTACTTGAACAGAAGTCTCATTAGCAACTTTTTCTTCTACTGTTTCAGTCGTTTTTTTCTTACGTGTACGACGTTTTGGTTTTTCAGTTGCAGCATCATCAACAGTAGCTACCTCGACAGTAGCCTCAGGTTGAACATTTTCCTGCTCAACAGTTACTTCTTGAACAAGTTGTTCAGAATCTTTTGTTTTTAAATTATCCATACTAATACCTCTCTTTGCACATAAACTAATAATTTTATCAATCACTTCGGGAATGCTCATTGACGAAGTGTCAATTTCAATAGCATCTTCGGCTTTCCTTAAGGGGCTTATTGAGCGAGTACTATCCATATAGTCGCGCTCTTTAATTTCTAAGATGGTAGCGGCTAAATCTTCCTTATTAGCAAGATCTTGATTGCGTTCTTGCATTCTTCTTTTAGCACGTTCTTCAACGCTAGCATTTAAGAAAATTTTTAAAGTAGCGTTATGAAGAACAACTGTGCCGATATCGCGACCATCCATTATAACATTACGAGATTTGGCTAATTCGCGTTGGATATCAACTAATTTTGTCCTAACAGTTTGAAACTTAGCGACAATGCTGGCAGCATTAGAAACATCTAGAGATCTAATTTTTTTACTAACATCTTCTCCATCTAAGAAAATTTTTCCACCATCGATAGTAATCGATGTAGTGTCTAAAAACGAATATTCTTCTTCGTTTTGAAGATTAATCCCTAGACGTAAGGCCTTTAAAGCCACCGCTCGATACATTGCTCCCGTATCAATATAAGTAAATCCTAGACGCTTAGCCACCTCTTTGGCTATCGTACTTTTACCAGCCCCAGCAGGGCCATCAATAGCAATCTGATAAAACATGTCTACACCTCTAAAAACTTCAATCTTAATTATAGCATACAAATGTTGTTTCTTCAATAATATTTTATGTTAATCAACTATTTCAACGATAGTGCATATAACTGCTTTAATTCATGAATAGCTAAAGGTCGAACACTTCCTTCAGGCAAACCTTCAAGTGTTAAATTGCCAAAACGAACCCGACTTAATCTTTTTACAGGATGTCCGACTTCTAAAAACATTTTTTTAACTTGATGATATCTTCCTTCTGTTAGAACAATTCGCACTAAAGACGATTTATGTTTTCGGTCGATACTTTCAAGTTTAACTTTCGCAGGACGAGTTTTAACCCCATCTATTTCAATTCCTCTGGCTAGTCTATTGATACTTTTAGAATTAATAATTCCGTCAACTCTTGCTAAATATTCTTTTTCTACATTAGACTGTGGTCCAATGAGACGATTCATCAATTCTCCATCATTAGTTAATAATATTACTCCTTTAGTATCATAATCAAGGCGCCCAACCGGAAATAAACGATATTTTTGATATTCTTCTGGAAGAATAGAAATAACAGTTTTGCGTTGCTTTTCGTCTTTTGTAGACGAGATGACGCCGCGAGGTTTATTCATTAATAAATATATTTTTTCTTCCCGTACTAACGGAACACCATCGACTTCGATAAAATCTTCATTAGACACTTTAGTCCCTAAAGCAGTAACTACTTCTCCATTAACTTTTACACGACCCAATTGAATTAATTCCTCAGCTTTTCTTCGTGAAACAATTCCACTTTGGGCAATAACTTTTTGTAATCTTTCCACAATTATCACCAAATCTATTATACTTAAAATTTCATAAGATTACAAATAATTTTTACTGCAACTTAAAATATAGAAACGCTACAAATATCGCAATAAGAAAATTAATAATATCAATCAAAAAGCCTGCTTTTATGGCATATTTAGTTTTATTAATTTTTACACACCCAAAATAAAAAGTTATTACATACAAAGTAGTATCAGTTGAGTTTTGAATAAAACTTGCAATAATTCCGGCCGGGCTATCAACACCATATTTGTTATAAATTTCTAACATAATGGTTAATGATGAGGAGGAGGAAATTGGTCGAATAAGGGCCTGTAATATTATATCAAAAGGAAAAACAATATTTTTTACACTAATTTGAAAGTTAATATTATTCGTAATTCCACAACTACTTAGCATTGTAGTAGCTAGTACAAATGTTAACATGTACGGAAATAAATCAACAGTAAATTTTGTCCCCTCTTTAGCACCTTCAATAAATAAATTATAGGCATTTTTTCGTTCGAAAATTGAATAAGTGATTACGATTAAAATTAATATAATTATTAATAAACTACTCTTCATTTTAATCCTCTTTAGAAAATTTTCTAAATAAATAATCTACAATAAGAACAAAAAAAATTGAAAGAATTGTACAAACAATAAAAAACGGAAGTAATTTTATATTAATATTTGATTTATATATTTCCCTTAAACTAAATAAAGTCGCTGGAAAAAGAGTTAAATTTGTCGTATTTAATAAAACCAATGTAATCATAGATTTAGTCGCTACAGGTTTTTCTTCATTTAATTTTTTCATTTCATCCAGTGCTTTAATTCCCATTGGTGTTGCTGCGTTTCCAAGTCCTAATACATTTGCACAAATATTCGCACAAATATATTCATGAACGATATGATCTGAAGGTAATTTTGAAAATAGTTTTTTAGTGAATGGCATTATTAATTTACTTAATCTTCTAATTAATCCACTTTCAATGGCAATGTTAAATATACCATTCCAAAAAATCATTAACCCACCAACAAGCAACAATAACTCTAACGTCTTTTTTGGAACATTTAATATACTATTAACCATTTCTTCAACATTTCCAAAAAAAATCCCATATAAAGCACTTAAAATAATAATAGTAACCCATATTTTATTCATTTTCTTACCCGCACAATATCAATTCGTGATAATTCTTTATTATCTAAATAAATACATGCATAACCTACAATATCTTTTTTAGGATTCTTATATAAATACACAATGCATGATAATCTATTTATTTCATCTTTGGAGACTGGATATGCTATATCAGTTGGAATCTGTCCGACATATGTTGTTTTATCAGTTTTAAAGTAAATAACTTGTTTTTTGACTAAAACATATAACATATAATTATCAAAGCCATAATTAAATAAATTTCGATGAACTTGCCAGTCATTGCCACATACAAATGTTACTACTACAAGTTCCATATTATCCTTCTTTGCAGTCGTAACTAATGTACGAAATGCTTTTTCAGTATACCCCGGCTTTCCACCAGTAATATATTTTTCTTTACCTACTAAACGATGCGTATTTGTAAAATACAGTTTTCGTCCTTCTAAAGTCTCGGCAACATACTGTCTAGTCCCCGAAATTTTTCGAAATAATTTATTTTGCATCGCATAGCTTGTAAGCAATGCCATATCATAAGCAGTCGAATAATTTTTGGTATCTTCATCTAATCCTGACGGATTTTCAAACGTTGAATTGGTCATATTGAGTTTTTTCGCATAATCATTCATCATTTTTGCAAAATGTTCGACACTTCCAGCAACACATAACGCAATCATATGAGCAGCATCATTTCCACTACGAAGCATCAGTCCATAAATTAAATCAATTAAACGAATATGTTCATTTTCTTGTAAATAAATACTTGATCCAATTTGTAATGTTGTTTGGCGATCAACTTTATAGTAATCATAGAGACGACCGTTTTCAATCGCGACAATAGCCGTCATAATTTTGGAAATACTGGCAGTGAGATAACGCGTATGAATATCCTTTTCATACAATACTCTTTTGCTGGACATTTCCATTAAAATCGCACTTTTGGCATCTAAAGTTAAATTAGATGCCAAAATAGTTGTTTTACTAACACTATAAATTATTATAAACATTAAGAAAAAAATCCAAATTTGTAATTTTTTTATCACATCTATCCCCTCATATTAACGCTTTACTATTTTAATTATATTAGTAAAAATTAATTTAAGAATTAAATAAAACATTTATTTGTATCGTAAAACGCTATTATTTTTTCATTAAAAAAGCATTTTGAAAGAAATCAAAATGCTTTTTTATTAAACCAGTAATTTAATTTTTATTGTTTAAAAAATCTTGAATTAATTTACTTGCTTCATTGATAGTGTTTTGGAAATTTTCTTCATCGACTTTTATATCAAATGTATCAAATTGATTTTTAATCCAAGTAATTTGACGTTTGGCATAACGCCGGATTTTTTGTTGAATAGATTGGATTAAATCATCAAAAGATATTTCATTGTTTAGATATTTTAAGATTTCTAAATAACCTATTCCATTAACTTTTGTTAAGTCATAACCATTTTCTACTAGCCAGCGGGCCTCAGCTAGCCATCCGTTGTTAAACATTTGAATTGTCCGTTCATTAATTCGCTGATATAGTTTATTGCGATTCCAAACTAGGTTAATTAATAATACATCATATAAATATTCATCATTATCCATTGGTATAGGATAATTTAATTCTAATAATTGTAATTTTCGTAGTACACGTCGGCGATTATTAGGATGAACAGTATTAGCAATTTTTTCATCTTTATGTTTTAGTAACTCATATAATTCGTCATTAGATAGATTCTCAAATTGTTGTTCAAAATTTATATCTCGAGGTGGCCCATCTAATTGGTAATTGGTAATAACGCTATTAATATACAAACCAGATCCGCCAACTAAAAATGGAACTTTTCCCCTTGCAATAATATCTAAAATTGTTTTTCGTGCAAGTTCCTGATAATCTTTTATAGAAAAATTATCATGAGGATCTAAAAAATCAATTAGATGGTGTATTATCCCTTTCATTTCATCTTTGGTAATTTTGGCAGTTCCAATGTCTAGATATTTATATACCTGGCTTGCATCAGCATTAATAATCTCACCATTAAATTTTAGTGCAAGTTCTACTGAAAGGGTAGTTTTACCACTAGCAGTAGGTCCAGTAATAACAATTAATTTTTCTTTCAATTACATCACTCGCTTAAACCATTTTTCAATTTCATATTTACTATAACTAACAATCACAGGTCGACCGTGTGGACACGTATATGGTTGTTTACATTTTGCTAAATCATTTAATAAGTATGATACCTCTAATGAACTAATATATTCATTAGCTTTAATAGATTTTTTACAAGCAAGTTTCTTAGCTAAACTATCTAAAAACTCATATTTTTCTAATTTTTTATTGTTTATGATATTTACTATCATCTCTTCAACATATTCCTTTTCTGCACCACGAATGACCCATGTTGGAACTTCTCGTAATATAAAAGAACCACCGCCAAAATATTCGATTTTAACTCCTAAATCAGCAATTTCTTTCAATTTTTCATTGATTAATGACGCTTCACTAATTGAGAATTCTAAGTTTACAGGGATTAATAATTCATAAGTTAATTTATAATCTTTTTTAAATTCATTTATTATTTTTTCATACATTATTCGTTCCATAGCGGCATGTTGATCAATTAAGTAAAAATAATCATCACCTTGCGCAAGAATATATGTTCCAAATAATTGGCCAATATAATCCATTCGTGGTAACTTTTGTGTTTCATTAATTGTAACTACTTCATCCTCTTCTACAAAACTAAACTTTTGTATTGTTACTTCTTCTTGTAAAAAAGAATCATTATT
>LFRX01000027.1:0-10729 GCA_001512985.1 Acholeplasmatales bacterium DTU056 | reverse complement strand
TTTCAACAATTTCACCCATATCTTCTTCATTACTAGATTCTTCATAAAACCAATCATCATATTCATTATCTTCTTGAGAATTATCTAAATTAACTATTAAACGACTACCATCAAGTGCTGAAGTAATCGTTTCAGTTATAAGTTTGTATAATCGTTCTTCTTCTGTAAAGCGAATTTCTAGTTTTGCTGGATGAATGTTGACATCAACTAAACTGTAATCAACTTTGATATTCAATAAACATATCGGATAACGACCAATCGGCAATAGATTTTTATAGGCATTTATAATAGCATTCATTACTTTTTGATTACGTATTGCACGCCCATTGACGATAATATTTAAGTCATTTTTGCTTGCTCTACTAATATTCAGATTGGAAACAAATCCAGATATTTCAAAAAATCCATCATTATTTATGATTGGAATCATAGCTTTAGAAACTGTAAGTCCATAGATTTCATGTATAGTTTCTAATGGATATCCTGAACCACTAGTTTGCAAAATTGTTTTTCCATTATTAATAACGCGAAAAGCAATATGAGGATTACCTAACGCCATTTTACTGACATAATCTAATGTATATGATAATTCTACATTTGGGGAAGATAGAGTTTGCAAGCGCGCAGGAGTATTAAAAAATAGATTTCTAACTGTTATTTCAGTTCCTTTTGGATGGGCAATCGTAGCTTCAGAAATAAATTCTCCCCCACGCACAGTAAACATAAATCCTCTTTCACCATCGGTACTTGTTTTCATCCGAAAATTAGATACTGCCACAATTGATGCTAAGGCTTCTCCACGAAAGCCTAAAGTAGCAATTTTATATAAATCATCTTCGGTTTTAATTTTACTTGTTGCGTGACGCTCAATAGAAAGTTTAGCCTCTTGAGGAGTCATTCCTATACCATTATCACTAACGGTAATCTCAGTAATTCCAGAATCTATTAAAGAAATCGTAATTTTACTCGCCCCTGCATCAACCGAATTCTCAACTAATTCTTTAACAACAGAACTTACTCTTTCAATGACTTCCCCGGCCGCTATTAAATTAGTAATATGTTGATCTAATTTAATAATTTGACTCATACTTCACCCTCATTATTTTAATTTTTTTTGCAAACTATCTAAAATATTTAAAGCTTCTAATGGACTTGTCTGATTTAGATTTAGTTGCTTTATTTCATCGATAACTTCTTGTTCTTGTGGAGTTTTGGAATCAAAAATTAATGGTTGAACGTAATGTTCAATCGACATTTTTTTGTCATAATTACTATTTTGTTCTAATTTGATTAGCAAGTCATTGGCTCTTAAAATTACTTCATCAGGTAATTTGGCTAATTTCGCGACATTTATTCCATAACTTTTGTCAATTGCCCCTGGCAAGACTTTATGGACAAAGACCACATTACCTTTTTCTTCAATGGCACTAACATGAACATTTTTTAAATTCGGAAGAGATTCTTCTAAGGCTGTTAATTCATGATAATGTGTTGAAAATAAGGTTTTGCATTTAATTTTTTCGTGAACGTATTCAATTATCGCTTGAGCCAAAGCCATTCCATCAAAAGTTGCAGTTCCGCGTCCAATCTCATCAAATAAAATTAATGATCTATTTGTAGCATATTTTAACGCATTATTTACTTCCATCATTTCAACCATAAAAGTAGACTGTCCACTAACAATATCATCAGCCGCACCGATTCTTGTAAAAATAGCATCAAAAATTGGTATTTCCGCCGACTTTGCAGGGACGAAGCAACCAATTTGGGCCATAATAGCAATTAAAGCGATTTGACGCATAAAAGTAGACTTTCCACTCATATTAGGTCCAGTAATTAAGATAACTGACTCATTTTCGTCCATATATAAATCATTAGCAATAAATGGTTCATCTAAAAAATGTTCAATTACTGGATGACGTCCGGCTTTAATATTAATCATTGATTTATCAGTGATTACTGGACGAACGTAATTATTTTCTTTACTTACCCTTGCAAAAGCTTGTAACATATCAAGTTTTGCAAGCTGCTTAGCTAAAAATTGTAATTGCTTTGTATAATTTTTAATTGTATTACGAATTTCAATAAATAAATTATATTCTAGTTCAATACTTTTTTCTTCAGCACGTAATATTTGAGTTTCTTTTTCTTTTAATTCTTCCGTAATATACCTTTCCGCATTCGTCAATGTTTGTTTACGAATATATCCAAATTCTTCTTTAATTAACGGAATATTGGATTTTGTAACTTCGATATAATAACCAAATACTCGGTTAAAGCCCACTTTTAAGTTTCTAATTCCTGTTCGTTCTTGTTCACGCGCTTCAAGATTTAACAAATACTCTTTATTATTTTTGGACATCATTTGTAATTCATCTAATTCTTTGTTAAATCCTGGCTTAATTATATTACCTTCTTTGATCGTTAATGGAGCATCTTCTAAAATACTTTTATCGATCAATTGATATATTGTTAAATAATCTTGATAATAAGTATCTAGTTGAAAATATTCATGTAATTTCATGCGTTCTAATCGTCTCTTAATACTTGGAATTGTATTAAGGGATTTTTTTAACTGTAATAAATCTCTAGGGTTAGCATTTCCATATGATATTCTTCCAACAATTCGTTCTAAATCATAAACATCTTTTAAGTAATTGCGAATTTCACTTGTTTCTAAAAAATATTTATGTAGTTTATCAATTACATCATATCGACCAATTATCTCATTCCGATCAACTAATGGAAAGCTAATATTTTTTTTAAGTAACCTGCTTCCCATAGCAGTTTCACATTTATCTAATACTGAAAGTAAAGTATTTTTACGATTTTGAAAACGTAATGTCTCGATTAATTCTAAATTACGTTGGGATGAAAAGTCAATTTTTAAAAACCCATCAATACTATATTTACTAACTGGCTGCAAATGAACAAGGGTTCGCTTTTGGGTTTTAATTACGTAATTTATTAAACGATTAAAAACTATTTGCTCTTCTTTATCTAAGTCTTGTGACAGGCTTTTTAGATAATTAACATCTTGAATATTATCTTCAATCGATATAGTAATAGATGTTACTTGTTTTAAAGGATCTAAAACGGCTTGATTAAATGTACTACTAATAACTATTTCTTTAGTACGTAAGTTTAATATTTCAGCTCGAAGAATATCCCCAATTAAAGGAATCGTTGTTAAATAGTTTTCGCCAGTTGATAAATCGGTATATGCTAAAATATATCTATTTTTAGCTTCATCAACAGAAACAAGAAAGTTATTATCCGTTTCGCTAATATTACCCCCGTCAGTAATTGTTCCAGGAGTAATAACTCTTATCACCTCACGCTTTACAATTCCTTTAGCATCTTTAGGATCTTCTACTTGTTCTACGATTGCTACTTTATAACCTTTAGCAGTTAATTTATCAATATAACTGGAAACTGAATGATATGGAACACCACACATTGGCACTCGTTCAGTGGTTCCTGCATCTCTTCCAGTTAGAACAATTTCAAGTTCCTTACTTGCTACAATCGCATCATTAAAAAACATTTCATAAAAATCGCCTAATCGAAAAAAGACAATTGCATCTTGATACTGTTCTTTAATTTCTAGATATTGTCGCATCATTGGAGTATATTGGTTTTTATCAATTGCTTCATACATTTTTACTTCACCTATTGGTAATTATATCATATTTTAAATTGTTATAAAACATAATTCGTCAAATCTCCCTAATAAAAAAAGAAGGATTAGTACCTTCTTTTTTGGTAATTATCTATTTTCAGAATATACCAGTAATGTCGTAGTTGTTGGAGTTCCTATTAATAAAGCAAGTCCTGCTTCTATAAGACCAGACATTAACATAAAAATACCAATCACTTTTATCACATTACCAGCCACATTTTCTGGAACAATTTTTAAACTTACCAAAGTATCTTTTCCAAATAAGTATAACATAACAATTACTAATAGTGTATGTATTAAAGAACTTACTACCATTGTAATTGCTACATTGACCGCTTTAACCTTAATAAGTTTAGATAGCAAATTGTAAATTTCAAAAATAACTATTCCAAAAATAATGCGTGGTAATACTGATACTAGTGGATTGCGAAATATTTCATCAACTGGTCCTTGAGGACGTAAGAAAGCTAAAACTAAAGACATTAAACCAAAGAATGTTCCCAAAAGCCAACTTTTTTTACGACCTAAAATTATTCCACCAATTATTACCGGAATATGAATCAATGTTAAAGAAACTCCAGGTATAAATGGACTAGGAATAAATCCTAGATATGGCACAAATGCCATTACTAAAATGATTGCTAAAAACATTGCAGTTAAAGTTAAATCGTAAATTTGTTCTCTTCGCATAATACCTCTCCTTTTTAGGCCTAATATAGGTCCCATAAGTTTTTTAGTTTAATTAATCTATCTTTTTTGATTAATAACATCCTAGATGGGTATGTTTTAATCAAAAAATTCAAACTCATAATCTAAAATTCGAACAGTATCTCCATGTTTTACTCCCAATTTACGCAACTCATCATCTACTCCTAATCGGCGTAACCGTTGCGCAAAAAGCTTGACATTTGCATCTTTTGAGAAGTCGGTCAAATTAAAATATTTTTCAATAATTGGACCGCGTACATGGAAAACACCGTCATCATCTTTTGTAATTGTAAAGTCTTTTTCTTTTTTCACAAAAGTATATTCAACAATTTCCTCTTTATTTGGTTCCATTAAGAAAGCGTTTTGTGGAATGGTTTCTAATACATCCGCAATTTTATACAACAATTCATTTATGTTTTCTTTGGTGTATGCGGAAATAGGGATAACTGGAACATCACCGACTTTTTCTAAAAATTTAGGTAAGTTTTCTTTAGCACTAGGCAAGTCCATTTTATTTGCGGCGATTATTTGCGGGCGCTTTAAAAGAGATTCGTTGTATTGGGCTAATTCATTATTAATTTTTTGATAATCATCATATGGATCACGTCCTTCACTACCGCTCATGTCAATGACATGCACAATTACTCGCGTACGTTCAATGTGACGCAAGAATTGAATACCAAGTCCAGCTCCTAAATGAGCTCCTTCAATTAGACCTGGTAAGTCAGCCATCACGAAACTTCTACCATCAGGAACTTGTACAAACCCTAAATTAGGATGTAGAGTCGTAAAATGGTATTCTGCAATCTTCGGCCTTGCGGCAGAGACCACACTAATTAAGGTTGATTTTCCAACACTAGGGAAACCAACTAATCCCACATCAGCTAAAACTTTTAATTCAACTCGGACTTCTTTTACTTCACCTGGTAAGCCTTTCTCACAAAACTCTGGCGCTGGAACACGTGAAGTTGCAAATGCCGTATTACCGCGACCACCTCGTCCACCCTGAGCAATAACAACTTGTTGTTTATGATTGGTTATATCCGCAAGTACTTCTCCAGTTTTATCGTCATATACAACAGTGCCAAGTGGAACATACACGTACACATCTTCGGCATCCTTACCATACATATTTTTTCCGCGTCCTGGTTCACCGTTTTTAGCTTTGATTATTTTATTATATCGTAAATGTAGTAAAGTTGTTTTTCCTTCATCACCAACAAAAATTATACTGCCACCACGGCCACCATTTCCACCAGCTGGTCCACCTTTAGGTACATATTTTTCTCTTCGAAAAGCAACGATCCCATCGCCACCACGACCAGCTATCAACTTTACTTTAACTTCATCAATAAACATTAAGACTCACCATCCAATATTTTAACAATATTATACATTATAATAACAAAAAATGCACTTTTAAAGTGCATTTAATTATATTCTTTCTGGATAAACTGATACTTGTGTATGATGGCGACCTTTTCTTTCATATTTTACATAACCAGAAATTGTCGCAAATAACGTATCATCTCCACCGCGTTTTACATTATTTCCTGGGAAAATTTTAGTCCCACGTTGACGGAAGATAATTGATCCAGCAGTGGCATATTCTCCATCGAATTTTTTTGCACCTAGACGTTTAGCAATGGAATCACGCCCGTTTTTTGTAGAACTTCCAGCTTTTTTAGATGCAAAAAACTGAATATTTATTTTTAACATTATTGCCACCTCCATTATTTTAAATTAATTTGAATAAAATCTGGATAATCATTTGCAATACTTTCTAATACTTCTTGAAGATTATCCATAACGTTATTAGTAAATTTATCCGTTTTAATTAGTTCAATCTGCATTATTGCTTCTTTTTCGTTTTCAAAATATTTCATATCTTGATTAATTTTTTGTAAAATTCCGATTGTAACATACATTGCTGTTGATACAGCACTACAAACAATATCTTTACCTATATCATCGTAGCCTGAATGACCAGAAACTTTCACTTTAATTATTTCATTTTGTTTATTTCTGGTAAATTCAACTTTGATCATAATTAACCTTCGATTGCCGTAATAACAACTTTGGTATATGGTTGACGATGTCCTTGTTTTTTACGGTAATTTTTTTTCGGTTTATATTTAAAGACGATTATTTTACGACCACGGCCATGTTTTTCAACTTTAGCAGTAACTTTTGCGTCTTTAACATATGGAGTACCTACTTTACCGTTGACCATAAGGACTTTATCGAAAACAACTTCCGTACCTACTTCATTATCAAGTTTTTCAATATATAAAACTTGATTTTTTTCAACACGGTATTGTTTTCCACCAGTCTCAATAATTGCATACATCGTTAAGCACCTCCTCATTTAATATGTTTAAGACACGCCAATGTAAGGTGGACATTAGTCACTTGAAACCTCAACTGAGCGGTTGCTTAATCGATAACAATATGTCACCATTATGCAACATACATATTATACATTGTTTATTATAAATTGTCAAAGGTTTTATTGGATTTTGACTATTTTACACAAAATTTTTTCGTTTTAATCCCACTTGCTCATGCTCCAATAAAAACTTTTTGATATGAATTCCGCCTGAATATCCACCAAGATTATCTAACATACCGGTTACTCGATGACATGGAATGATAATTACTAACTTATTTTTACCATTTGCTTGTCCAACCGCTCGATAAGCCTTAGGATGGCCAATTAACTGTGCTTGTTCTTTATAAGTTATTGTTGATCCATATGGGATCTCTAATAGTTGTTGCCAACATTTAATTTGAAAAGAAGTTCCGTCAAGTTTAAATGGCAAATCAAAAGACATTCTCTCGTAATTAAAATATTCGTTAAGTTGTTTAGCCGTTTCAGCGGTGATATTATTTGACCTAATTTCTTTAATGATATTTGTAAAATTAACTTCTAATAAATATTCATCATTAGCAATTATTTCTATATAACCAAGAGGGGATTTAACATAACTAATATATTTTTCCATATTTATTTTTTAAAACCCAAATTTATTATTTTCGATTTTATCTTTATCTGCTTGAAAGAAATCTCTTTTTGTAATATTAGCAATATTGGCAATAATACTGCTAGGAAAAACAGTTATTTTCTCATTTAATACTTTAACATTACTATTATACAATCTTCGAGCCTCATGCAAATGTTCCTCTACATTTACAATAGCCTTTTGTAAATTGTTAAAAGTTTTATCAGCTTTTAAATCAGGATATTGTTCAACTATAACGTTAATTCCTTCTTGAACACGATCCATCTCCTCAACAACTTCTATCTTTCTAGCAAGCGGCATTTTAGAGATACTTCCATCTCGCTCTCTTAAAACATTTAATAAAGTATCCGCTTCATACCTAGCATAACCTCTAGCCGTTTCAAGCATTTTAGTTAAGACATCATATCGTTTAGTTAAAACAACATCTATTTCTGCTAAAGACTCTTCAACACGAATTTCTAGACGTCGTAAACTATTTAACATAATTACAAACCATAATAAAATCACTACTAAGAATACCGACAGTACAATAAAAAATATTTCCATACTACCTCTCCTTTGAAAATCACAGTCCATTAACTAGTCTATCATCAATAAATTTTCTAACTGCTTTTTGTAAATTTCTTTGACTTAAAGATAATATTTCCTCATTTATTAGATTATTGGTCACAAGAGGATAAACAAAGATATTTTTTAAAAAACTTTTAGGTAAATTACTATCAATTGAACCAACGAATAAAACAACTGCTTTTTCACCTGCTTGATTTATAATTTCTGAAATTAATTTTCCATAAAATGACGATTCATCTAATCGACCTTCTCCACTAATAATATAGTCAACTTGCTTTGCTAATCTTGAGAAGTTAATCAAATATAAAAAAAATTTACTTCCTGATATGATTTTAGATTTTAAGAAAGCTTTAAAACCATATGGAATCCCTCCAGCTGCCCCGGCTGAGGAAAAAGAACTTTCAACATCGATTGTTTGAGAAATTAATTGATCTAAATATCGCAAATTATTATCAAGAGTTATAATTTGGGCTAAATTAGCCCCTTTTTGAGGGGCATAAACATAAGTTGCACCATTTAACCCATATAATGGATTGGTAACATCACAGACTAAATTTATTTCTACTTGTGATAATCTATTATCTAAACCTGTATAGTCATATTTTTTTATATTGCCAAGGGTTCCGCCTGTTGGAATAAATAATTCATCTTGATCATTATAAAATTTTACCCCCAGAGCAGATAACGCCCCTAATCCAGCATCATTTGTAGCACTACCACCAAGGCCGATATAAATTTTCTTGGCGCCTTTATTTAAAGCATCAATAATTTGTTCACCTAAACCATAGGTAGTAGTTTCTAATGGATTTTTGGGGTTTGCTAATGAAAGCCCAGAAGTGGTGGCTAATTCTAAATAGGCCGTGTAATTTAAACTATCAAATAAATAATAAGATATAATTTTTTGAAAATTAGGGCCAGTAGTTTCTAAGAATAATTTTTCACCTGAAATAACATTCATAACACTATCAATAAATCCTTCGCCACCATCTGAAGCATTATATGTTATTACATCATAATAACCTGCTTTATTTAGTTCTTCTTTAATAATATTGTTTACTTCTTTACTAGACATTGTTCCTTTAAATGAGTCAGAAATAACTAAAAATTTCGCCATCTCCTCACCCTATTTATATCTAATTTATGTTTTCAGTTGATAATTTTATCATTTAATTTTTAATCCCGCAACTATTGAAAATTTGATGGTTTGTGGATGGGAGTCGATTGGTTGAATAAATTTTACTTGATATTGTCTTTGTAAATGACTAATATTTTTTGCAAATGTCGATGGATTTTGAGATATATAAATTATTTTCTTGATTTTTAAAGTTTTAATTGCATTTAAAAGTTTACTATCTATTCCTGAGCGTGGTGGAGTAATAATTAAGCAGTCAATATTCATAGTTTTAGATATTTCGTATAAATTTTCTACAATATTTCCACTTAAAAATTTAATATTTTCATTTTGAATATTTATTATAGTGTTTTCTACCAAAAACGGTTCTTCTTCAAACCCTACAATTTCCTTAACATAAGGCTTTAGCAATAATTCATGAGTACCTAAGCTACTATATATAGAAACAACATTATCATTTTTGGCAATATATCCATTATTAATTAATTTTAATAAATAGTTATTGGTTTCTTCTACATTTGGAAAATAAAATGATGATGGTAATATTTTATACTTAATTTTATTTTCAATGACATCGATATATTTTTTTCCAGTTAAATGTACGATTTTTTTATAATCAATTGTTTGACTTTTTTCATCCTCATTAATGACATAATTAATTGAAGTTATATTTGATAATTTTTTTAAAACTTTAATTAAGTATGGATCTTTTTCAAACAATACTGCAATTAACATACTTTCTTTTGTTCTAGGACAAATTCTTAATATAATATTTCGTAAACTTCCTTGATTATAACGCGGATTATATACAGAAATATTGGTTTTAGTTAAATAATCAAGAACTTCTTGTAATTTTTCTTGTAAAAATGGATGATACATATAACAATTATCAATATATACTAAACGATTGCTTCCTCTTTCATACATTCCAACAACTACTTTTTCCCCATCATGACGGGTTGGAAGATTAAGATATGTTCTAGTTTGCCATTCTTTATTGGCTTTAATAATTGGTAAAACTAAAGTTTTTTCTATTGGACTGTCAACATATCGCTCTAGTGACTCTAAAAGCAACTGTTGCTTTTGGCCTAGTTGTTGATCATATGCTAAATGTTGTAAGTCACTACATTGGCATTGTTCGAAGTGGCCACAGCGAGGATTGGTACGATATGGTGATTTTTTCTTAAATTTCGTTACTACACCTACAGCATAATTTGGATTTACTTCCTTTATTTCCACTTCCACAATTTCCCCTGGAAGTGCACCATTAACAAATATTGTTTGGCGTTTGTAAAATCCAATTCCTTCGCCATTAATTCCCATTCGTTTAATTGTTAATAAAATTAATTGACCTTTGATTACTTGATTCATATTAATAACTCCTTTTTATATATAAAGTATACCATATTCACGATTAAATTTACATTAAAATGAATAAAAGATTTATCATTAAAAAAACTCCTAAAATAGATTATTTCTATCTTAGGAGTTTTTAAACATAGTTTAAGAATTATTTTATAATTGCTAATGTTTTTTGTTTTTGATATGTTACAGCTACATCAACATAGTTAGCAACCAAACTATGTGGATTTCGTAAAATGATTTCAAAGAATG